>JBFMCL010000009.1 GCA_040754395.1 Nitrospirota bacterium
AGGCGGCCTGGCGTATTGCCGTCGAGGCCTGGCTGAATAAGAAAGGTTTTGTAACCGTGACCCTGAATGGAAAAGTGTTACCCAGTTTTTTCTGATTTCGGTATCATTAACTCATGGCGTGCACAATTGTTATGAAAAAGCGATTCAGCTAATGCCGCATTCACCTGAAACACATTGGAATATGTCATCTGTACTTTTAACTTCTGGCAATTTTGTGCAAGGGTGGAAGGAGTTTGAGTGGCGTTTGCAAGAGGATGAACAATTTAAACATTTCAATAAGTTGCCTTACCCAATATGGGACGGTTCTCCTCTTAAAGGAAAAAATATATTGATACGTGATGAACAGGGTATAGGTGATAGAATAATGTTTGCATCTTGTCTTTCTGAAGTGATTTCTCAAGCAGAGTTATGCATAGTCGAAACACACAAAAGACTTGTACCGCTTTTTGCTCGATCGTTTCCTCAATCGATAATAATAGAACGTATCGAACAAGCTACTTATCCAATGGAACTTCCGATACCAGATATGCAAATTGCTATAGGTAGTTTAGCCAAGTTTTTCTTGCCCGACCTTGCCAGTTTTTCAAAGATAAAAGCCTATTTAAGGCCAGATTCAGATAAGATGGAAGTTTGGCGCAATCGGTATGATTCACTCGGAAATAATTTGAAAGTAGGCATATCTTGGCGTGGCGGCAGTACCCCTTATCAGACGCGAAAAAGGTCTATTGAACTTGAGCAATGGCGTATATTGTTGACAATATGTGATATAGACTTTATAAATTTACAGTATGGAGATTGTTCAAAGGATATTGAGGATACGAAAGAAAAAATGAAAGTTATAATCCACAACTGGATAGATGCGGATCCCCTCAAAGACTTGGACAATTTTGCTGCGCAAATTGCTGCTCTTGATTTGGTTATCTCTATAGACAATTCAACAGTTCACATGGCTGGAGCACTTGGAGTGCCTGTTTGGACTCTTCTGCCGTTTGTGCCTGACTGGCGCTGGATGCTGGAGCGGGAAGACAGTCCATGGTACCCCACTATGAGGTTATTTCGTCAGCCTTCACCAGGAGATTGGGAATCAGTGATAATCAAAGTGAGAGAAGAGTTGCTGAATTTATTGAAAAAAAGTAAAGGAGTCTTCCCACTTATTTGCCAAGGCAAAATGAAAATGTCCGGTCCGAATAAAAATTGAAACTCGGAACCCCAGCTTATTTACAGTCAGCAGTTCTTGGTGAGAAATTCAAACAGTTACGATCTAATTGACAACAATGAACGCAATCAGTCGAACTGTTATTGCGGCCAATCTGCTTTAACCCCTGCCAGAAATTCATTGATGTTTTTCCAGTAGTCCTCGTTTTCATGTATCGTGTTATGATCCTCGTCCTGTATCGAGATAAAGATATGCGGCCCTCCCCATTTCTCCGCGAGTCTTTTTGAATATTTGACGGGTATTATCGTATCTTCAGAGGCTACCATCACCAGCAAGGGTGAAGTGATCAGCGGGGCTATCGCGAGAGAATCGAACCGGTGCCTGAGGAGAAGTCTGACGGGAAGAAACGGAAAATGTTCCTTTCCGATACTCACCAGGCTGTCATAAGGAGATACAAGGATCACTGCCTTTATGTTTCTTGCCTTCGCGAGAAAGACCGCAACACCGGTTCCCAGGCTTCTTCCCATTGTCACTATCCTGTTTTTGTCAATATCAGGTCTTCCTGCAAAATAGTCATAGATGGCGGTTGCATCCGCACAGAAATTCTTCTCGCCCGGGTTCCCCTCACTCAGTCCGTACCCCCGATAATTGATCAATGCCAGTGACCAGCCTTGAATTCTGTGGGAATAGTGAATGAGATATGACAATTCCTCGGCATTGCCGCCAAAATATATGATGAGAGGAGATTGTTGGAGGTTTGAGTTTTTTACCAACCAGCCTCTGAGGTGAATGTGTTTTTCAGTTTTGAGACTGATGTTCTCAATTTGAGAATTCTGAGAATGCACGTGCACAATTCTTTCTGATTCTTCTGCGGTCAGGCGCTGCGGAAAAAAGATCATCTTATCCTGAAAAAAGTAGGGAAGGGCTAAGAGAAGAAAAAAACTGATTAACACGATTGTCATAGTTTTTCCGGTATCTTTCAGAAAAGTCTTGAGTCCTGACCGCATGGGAAACGATTGCTCCTGCCCGGAAGGGCTTTCTAAAGACTATACAGGAAAAAAAGCCGGTAATACAAGCGTCTGCCGGTAAATTTTTTCGGTCTCTCTTGAGGTATAATACATACGCACCATGGCTGATGGCATTAACATAAAGATACCTGTCTTCGAAGGGCCCTTTGATCTGCTTTTGCACCTTATCAGGGAAAACAAGATAGACATCTATGATATCCCGATCTCGGTTATCACGGGTCAGTACCTCCAGTACATCGAGATGATGAAGGAACTGAACCTCGAGATTGCAGGAGAGTTTCTTGTGATGGCTGCAACCCTGATCCAGATAAAATCGCGGATGCTCCTGCCTCCCGATGAGGAAGCCCCGCCGGAAGAGCAGGAAGATCCGAGACATGAGCTTGTCCAGAGGCTGCTGGAGTACCAGAAATACAAGGAAGCAGCCGCTGATTTCAGAATACGGGAAGATGAATGGCTGAAGATTTTTCACCGCGAACCATTTTCAGAGGAAGAAGAGGGCGAACTCTGTCTTTTCAATGTCGGCATTTTTGATCTCATCGGTGCCTTCAAAAAAATCCTCGATAAGGCCCCTCCCGAGGTTGTTTCCATTACCATGGAAACACTTACGGTGAAGGACAAGATGTCCACGATCATGGAGATAATCGAAGGACAGGATGCGGTCAGATTTGAGGAACTCTTCAAAGACGGCATCACAAGGGTTCAGATCATCGTGACCTTCATTGCACTCCTAGAGCTTATCAGGCTCGGCCTTATCAGGGCGTACCAGGAAAAGGCATTCGGAAACATATGGGTAATTAACCCTGCCCGGCAGTCCACCGCAGTGAACCAGGCGTCCACTCAGGAATAAACCTCTACAAATTTTTTCACAGTCTGTGAAACGCTGATTGACTTCACTCTCCGGCAATTGCTACATTAAGCGAGAGCTTCATTGATGCGTTGAAGTCAGGCAAGTGACGAGAAATTATAAAATAATCATAATAATTATATATATTTAAAGTATAACATAAAGTAAAAGATTATGTTAACGAATTTATAATTTTTTTATGCTGATACAAAAAAGTGGCATTAAATATGCAAATGCTATGAAATATAGACCTATGCAGAAAAAGATATTTTTAGTTATGGGTATCATTGTGCTGTGCATGGCGATGTTCACGTATGCGCCAGAGAGGGGTGAAGCGGTAGTAGGCGGGGATTGCGATGCATGCCATTCCCTGTATCCCGGGATGATGGAAAAAACCATGCGAGGAAAGCCATTTCAGTTTGTGCTCAGAGATATCTTCTGCATCAACTGCCATTCTCATAACACCAGCGAGACTATTAAGCTGCTCGGTGGCAACAGGGTGCCTGTAGTTTTCAACAACGTGAAGCCGGTACACCCCCTTGCCGGAGGGAATTTCTACCCTGTCGCAAGGGATTTTGGTGACAGGAAGGGACATAATGTAAAAAGCATTGCCTCAGTTGATGCGAAATTCAGGAATGTGCCTCCCGGGTACAGCAGGAAACTTGATCCCTCCCTCACAGGGTATGACATGGGGCAGCAGCTTTCCTGTGCGGGCACGAACGGTTGTCACGGGGACAGAAATATTGAAGACCCTTTTGAGGCTGTGTTCGGTGCCCACCATGCTGTGGGGTTGCCAATCGACGGAAGCACAACCGCGAAGAGTTACCGTTACTTGAGGAATGCCGGAAAAGTGAAGGGTGTCACGGGATATGAGGACAATGAATGGAACAGGCATGCTACAGCGGATAAGCATAATGAATATACTCCGTCGATTGATGAATTCTGTACCAGCTGTCACGGCGAGTTTCATACAGGAAAACTATCCTCCGTGAAAAGCCCGTGGTTCAGGCACCCTACAGGAATTGTCCTGCCTTCAAATGGTGAATATGCCAATTACCGGACATACAATCCGGATGCGCCGGTTGCAAGGCCTGTGCTTCCTCAGTCTCCCAGTAATGTGGTTACCCCGGGAAAAGATGCAGTCAGTTGTCTGTCCTGCCACCTTGCCCATGCAGGACCTTACGAATCCCTGCTGAGATGGGATTATGACAATATCTTTACCGGGGAAGACGAAAAAGGCGGTTGCATTGTATGTCATACGGGAAAATAAATATGCGAAGAGTATGGAGTGAAAAGCATAGAGCACAGCACAAATTCCCAAAAGTACAGCAGAACAGGGAGGATGCAATGAGAAGAGGGATGAATTTCGGATTATTTGTGGTATTTTCTCTCTTTTCCATGTTGTTTGGCCTTTGTGTTTTTACAGTAACTGCTGATGCGAGGGTAAAGGGAAAATGCAAGGATTGCCACACGATGCACTACAGTTATGAGGGGGAGGGAAGGGCGTACGGGAGCCAGACAGGCCCTTTTCCGATTCTTTCGAAAGGCGGATGTATCGGCTGTCATGCACAGGATCCAAATGGTGTCAAAAGTATCGTAACGGCAGGAAAAGCGCGGATCCCCCAGGTTCTTCATCATAATGAAAACGATGATCTCGCGGGAGGGAATTTCTATTATGTGGCGGATGGGTTTAATCCTGACTATGCAAAAGGGCATAATGTGCGGGGAATCTCACGCCAGGAAAATCCGCCCATGGATATTCCCCCCGCCTTTGTCGGCAATATTGTTATTGCCGGAGGAACAGGTCCAGCACGCTGGCCGGGACGCCAGCAACTGACCTGTGCAGGTACATGGGGATGTCATGGCAACAGGACAGAAGAAGATCCTTACCAGTCCGTTTACGGGGCACATCATGCCGATGATTCGGATATTGACGGTGCAACAGTAGGAACAAGCTACCGTTTTCTTTATGGAGTGAAAGGGAAGGAACACAATGAATGGGAGTATCAGGCTGCAATAACGGACCATAACGGCTACAAGGGCAGTGTTGACCATGATACCACGGATACCATCAGTTACCTGTGCGGGCAGTGTCACGCCGGATTTCACCCGCATCCTAATCTCGGCGGCAGCAGGGAAGTAGGCCATTCATACAATGCGGCTTGGAAAAGACATCCTGCCGACATCGCGTTCAACACTGTACATGGCGGTTATGCAAATTCCGAGTACAGTGGATATCTCTTGTACAGCCTGGAGGCTCCTGTAGCCTATGATAAGCCTACAGGCAGTGAGGCTGTTGTTGATGCCGGCAGCATTCTCATGTGCCTTTCATGCCACAGATCCCACGCGAGCAAATACCCTGACCTTCTGAGATGGGATTATGAAACCATGAAAGCGGAAAAAGGGAAAGGCGGGCAGGGTTGTTTAACGTGTCATACCGGTAAGGCAGGGCATTGACTATCAGCCCAAATCCAGCGATAGGGATTGTCATTGCGAGTGTAACGAAGCAATCTTGCCTGCGCATAGGAGATTGCCGCGCACCCTTTAGGTGCTCGCAATGACACGCATGTTAAACTCTTAAGAAACTTATCGCTGGATCTGGGTTGAAGGCGTTTCCCCGTTGTGTGAATGTGTATCTGTCTCATCTGTAATCAACCCCCGGAAGTCTGCAGCATCCTCTCAAAAAAGCAAAAGATAAAAAAACTTGACAAAATTTGCTCTCTGTCTTTACATTAATTAGCAAAAGCTAATTAATCACGATTCAGCGATTATTTTTTTCTTAAGGGTAAAATTGGCATGAAGCTTGCTCTAATATTATTGTAATGTCATTTTTTCCAAGATTCACAGAGAATATGTGGGAGAATGTCATACATAGAATTTAGCAAATAATAATTATCAATAGATAAAATAATAATCATATAGACATGAAAAGCGCTGTGATCCTGAAAAGAAAGGAGGTGAATGAGAATGCGAATGAAATCTGCAGTATGCTTCATAATGCTTCTCAGTCTGTTGCTCATATCCGGCAATGTGTATGCCATCACAGGAGTCTGTTCGAACTGCCATACCATGCACAACAGCCAGAACGGCACAAGAATGGCAGACAGGGATGCGCCCTATGAGTATCTGCTGAGGGCAAGCTGTATCGGATGTCATACCGGCTCGACAGGACAGGTCAACAGCTACGGTGCGCCGGTTGTCTACCATACCACTGATCCGGCTGGTCAGGGTGCAGGCAAGACACTGGCTGGCGGTGATTTCTACTGGGTTGCCAGCGGTACTGCCGGCCGTGACGATGCGAAAGGCCACAATGTATACGGGATTGCCAGTGCTGATGTGGCTCTCGGGATGACGCCGCCCGGCTGGCATCCGGCTGCAACTCCCGGTGCGCTGAATGACGGACAGATCAATGCAGGGGGAGCTGCATGGTCAACACAGCTCAACTGCGCAGGACAGTTTGGATGTCATGGCAATCACAGCAGTGCATCCAATGACGGTGGAATTTTCGGCTCACACCACGGAAACACAGGCGGAACTGCGACACAGGCAAACGCTCCAACGTCGGTAGGAGGCAGTTACCGGTTCCTTGGCGGCATCAACGGACTTGAGGAAGCCGGATGGAACTGGGCTGAAACGGCCAGTACCCACAATGAATATTTCGGCGTGAATGATACGGCAAACAGAAACCAGACCTACACCGCGTATAACAACAAGCGAACCATAAGCTATTCATGTGCACAATGCCACGGGTACTTCCACAGCAGGATTGACGACACCGCAACCGGCTCCCCATGGCTAAGACACCCGACTGATGTTGATCTTCCGGCTTCCGGCGAATATGCAACGTACAACCCTGACAATTCCAATCTCTACAGTGTTGAAGCGCCTGTCGGACGTGCCACGGTGCCCGCATCCAGCAGCAGCACGGTTACTCCGGGAACGGATATCGTTACCTGCATCTCGTGCCACAGGGCTCACGGCTCTTCAGAACCAGACATTCTGAGATGGACGTATGCAAATATTCAGGCCGGGACAGGGACTGCTGATACGGGATGTTTTACCTGTCATACACAGAAAAATGCCGATTAAAAGGCAACACGAAAAGAGGGCAGGGCAATAACCCTCTGCCCTCTTTTTTATGAACAGTAAGAAGACGGATCAGAGAAATGGAAAAGGGAACAAGAGAATATCAGAGTGAAACAATATCTGTGGAAATAACAAAGGGAATTCTCTGTCTGATCACCATATTGTTACTCCTGATGCCCGGAGCACTCATGGCGCAGACAGGTCCGGATTCTGTTACCTACATCGACAGCATACGCGAGGATGAGGAAGGAGGAAAGCTTTACTTTCCTTCATGTATCTTTGCAGAGCCGGAAAGAAATGAGATCTACATAATTGATGCCAAATCGAGAATCATTATCTATACTTCAGATTTGTTTCCTGTGTATACATTGTCCAAATGTCACGGAATCGAGACACCCCAGGGGCTGACGGTGGATTCCGAAGGAAATCTTTATGTTGCGCAGAGCGCGTCGAAAGACAACCCGAGACACAGGATATCGGTGTATAACGCGCGCCTGAAATGGGTGCGCGATATCTATATAGAAGGCTTCGAGAACGCTGAATTATTCATACCCTACCGTCTTGCGGTCGACAAAAAAGGGAATATTTATGCGTCAGCAGCATATTATCCGGGCATTGTCATCCTGAGTAACCATGGACAGCTTCTGGAAGTTCTCACTGCAGAGGAGGACGACAGGAAAATAAAGTTGAGCAATGTCACGGTGGATGAAAACGGCAGAATCTATCTGGTCAGTGAAGAAGAAGGGCATATATACGTCTATGATGAAAAAAGAAAGTTTCTTTTTAAATTCGGGGTGAAAGGAGGCAGCAGCGGGAAATTGAGCAGGCCTCTTGCGGTTGCGGTTGATAACCAGAGGGGAAGGATGTACGTTGTAGACTACATGCGGCATACGGTGTCAGTCTACGACTATGAGGGCAGGACCCTCTTTGAATTCGGTGGTCTGGGGTGGGGAGAAGGGTGGTTCCAGCATCCGAAGGATATCGCTGTCGATACCGAGGGAAGGATCCTGGTAGCTGATACGTTTAACGACCGGATAGAGGTGTTTCAGGCGAATGAATAGACTCGCTTATCTGAAAAGAAATGTGCTGTATGCTCTCCTCTGCGTGATTTTCAGTATGCTTATCGGGTGCGCGTCCGTCCGGGAGCACGCGGTATTTTCAGATGCAACGGAAGGACAGATCACCATTTTCCTCAAGGTCCCCGAAATAACCGCAACAGATATCACCTTTGATCTTTCGGCTGTCAGTATTTTGTCTGATGACGGGACATACAGGGAGATCATGAATATCCCTGTCTCAGTGAACTCTGTCGCAGTAACAGGCTCACAGATCAGGATATGTGAAAAAGCTCTGCAGGAAGGCAGATACCGCAAGCTTACGCTGCGTGTGACTCAGGCTTTCATACAGAGGAAAGATACCTCAGCACATCTGGCGCTGCCGCCGGAAGGCATAGAGATTGACATTGATGCTGCGGTAAGGCGGGGCCAGAATACCTCCCTGTTTTTGCACTGGAACGCTGACGGATCTGTTGTCGACGGATATCTGTTTCGTCCCTTGTTGACGGTTCGGGGCCAGACTCCCGAACTGAGTTCTCTTCTGATATATGTAACGAATGAGTACTCCAACAACATTTCTGTTCTCAACAGACAGACGGGTGAGACAGTAGCCACCATTATGGTCGGAAAAAACCCAAGGGGTATTGCAGCAAGCCCCGGCAGGGAGCGTCAGAGGATCTATGTGGCGAATACCGGATCAAACAGTGTTTCGGTCATAGATCCAACCACAAACAAGGTCGAGACAGAAATCCCCGTGCGTTTTGGAAGACAACCGGAGGCGATCGCGGTTGTTGCCATATCTCCGGAAAGGGAACTCCTCTTCGTATCCAATTTCGGCTCAAACAATGTATCGGTCATTGATGCGGCACTGTATCAGGAGATTGAAAGGATCAGCGTAGGGGAAGGCCCTGTGGCATTGTCGGCAGATCCCGCTGCTGAGAACCTTTCTGCCTCGAGATTCCTGGGTGGGGGTGAAGTTGCCTTGTTGAGAAGATACAGGGAAAAGTTTTTCAATGTCTATGTCGCAAACAAGAATTCCAGGAGTGTATCGGTAATCAGAATGGACATATCAAGGGGCAAAGCCGATGCAGTGATGCACGCGAACGTTGAATGGAACCCGGTTGCGCTCTCAGTCGACTATCCAAGGGGAAAAGTCTACGTAGCGAACTATAACCATGAAAACCTTTCGGTACTGGATATCCCACAGTTTGTGAGTGGTAATCATGCAGGCGCGGTCAGTTCCATTTCCAATATAGGAACTTCAGTGACAAGCATTATTGCAGACACTGAGATTGACAGACTGTATCTCCTGAAGGAAAGCACCGGAGAGATCATGATTATCAGGCCGTTTTCAGAGGCATTCGGTAACCGGTTGACCACGATGTCCCCTGTGATTGGAACGATCCCGGTAGGGAGTCTGCCGAGGTCAATGCTTCTTGATCCGGAAGGAAGGAAGATATATGTCGTCAACAGAGGATCGGATGATGTTTCTGTTGTCGATAAGACAACAAGGCGGGTTGAACAGGTTATTCCGGTCGGCAAGAGACCTTTCGGCATAGCCATGTTCCCATATTAGCTGACGGCAGAAAATACAGGGGCGGAAGGGTAGCGCGCAATGAGTAAAGGTCGGGGAGCGAAAGTGCTGAAACTCTTCGGTCTCTGCGCAATTTTGCATGCTTTTCTGTTTTCTTTTGCTTTTGCAGAAGGTCCGAATGCACTAATGAACATGAACTATACAGAAACAACACAGTATGAAAACGGAGACAGAACACAGACGTCTGATAACCTGTATCAGAACTACTATTTCCGTTTTGATAAAGCCGTCACCCCGGTAATTTCCTATCAGCTCTACCTGAGGTCGACGTTAACGAATGCGCATACCAAAGATGCGGATGGTGACGTGACAAAATCGTACCTGAGAGCCCTGGAGCCGGCAGCGGACATCTTTTTCAGAACCCCTCTCTACGGGCTGGATGCGGGGTACCGGCGTCTTGATCAGTGGAACACTGCAAACCTTAACAACAATGGCAGGATAACGACGGATTTCTCCTATTCACGCTTTACTCTCACTCCCTACGAACTTCCTGCGTTTTCCCTGCAATTTGACGGGGAAAAGGAATACGATCACCTCAAGGTGAGGAAAACCGACACAGCGTATACAAAATATTCCGGAAGTTCATGGTATGACCTTGTCTACAAAGACATCAGGATGTCGTATAACATCAATTACACACGGGATGAACACAAGACCCCGCTCGAGAAGGTAACCAAAACAATCAATAACAGTGTCAACGGGCTCTTTACCCTCGGGTACAGCAGGACCTTCTGGAGCAATAAGGCAAGTGTCTCGGCAGGATATCAGAGCAGTTATGTGCGGTACAAAAATGAACAGTTTGCTGCCGAGACAGGCAGCGTATCATTCAAGAGGACACCGTCTCTTGGCATGTACGGCTCAGGAGTCCAGCTTCAACCCGATGTTGATACCCTTGCTTCAACGATTTCCCTGAGTGACAATATCCATACTGTACCGGCTGCTTCGACTTCAGGGGTGATCAATATCGGTCAGAACGGAAAAAGATATCACAATATCGGGGTGCAGCTGTTTTCATCGGAAAAACCTGTTGATACCATCTGCGTGTATGTGAATAAGGATATTACAGGGGAGACAAACCTCACAGATGGTGCGAAATGGCGGGTGTATCGCAGCAGCTTTAACCTTCCTGGAACCTGGGCGGAGATTGCCATTCAGAGTGTTACCGTATCAGCATATGATTCGCTGCACAATATATACCGGTATGAGATACGGCTGATTTCTCCGCAGAACAGCCTCTATTTCAGGGCGGTCAATATGGAGAATGCCTCGGTTATTGATCTGCTGGTAACAGAGATCGAGGTGTTCGGTACTGATGAGATACCGCAGTCGGGAAAGACCACTGATGTAACCACATTTTTTACCCAGGGGATTAATTTCAATGCAAGTCTGAGACCCGTACAGAGGCTTACCTTTTCTCTGAATTACTTCCTGAACAGGTCGGATCAGAATCCGGCGTCAATAGCGAAGTCGATCGGCGGTGCCTTTGCAAATCTCCTCAGCGACTCCATTAAGGACAACGGGAAGAAGCTCAAAAGCAATATCACGAGGGCCTACGGTTTGAACTCAGTATGGTTTGCCCACAGACTCCTGACTACTACTGTACGCTTCCTGAGAAATGAGGCATTCGATAATAACAGGGAGATGGATTTGCGGTCTGATACCTATTCTGTTTCGTTCAGTTCAGCACCCCTGCCGACACTCGATACAAACCTGTCGTATGTACGTACATATACCTATAATTTCACCGAGAAGCAATCAATGAACAATTTGTATCTTTTGACCATTGGTGCAAGAATCTACCGTGATGTCAACATGATCACCGATGTCGGATACACGCAGTCGAAAACATATGCAGGGAGTATTCGGGAAAATATTGAAACTGCTTTCAGGGATACCTCCTCTTCAACGCGCTATATCAGGGGCACCCTCGATACACGCTTTACCCCGAATCTTTCAGGAAACCTTACCTACGGATTAAGCCGCACGTCAGGAAGCACCTCTTCACAATCGAATGATGCTTCCCTGATTGTCACTTACCGGCCAGGCAGATTCATCAGCCTTTCGGGGAGCTTCAGAATTGCTGATACAGACGATGAAACCCGGATGTCAGAAGGCATTCTGCTCGACTGGCTCATTGTGCCGTCTGTCAGATTCAATCTCAGTTATGAGCACATCAATACAGAAAACGAGACAGAAGCAGAGACGGAAACGACGGACACCATCAGCGGGTATGTCATCTGGTATATCACACGATTCCTGGATTTGCAGGTCAACTACAGTTACATACATAATGATCAGGAAACGAAACGGAAGACGTATAACCTCGTGGCAAACTTCACAGGAAGATTCTGGTAGTAATGAATAATGGCACATATCTTGCAAAATTGATTTTCATTAAAAATGGTACAGCAAATACTCATGACGAAAGAAGAGTTTTTGTCAGCTGAGGGCCAGCAGCCGAAAGCCGCGGGCAAGGGGCGCAGACCAAACGGAAAAGACCGGGGACACGGTGCTCTGGTATCCGGAGGGTTATTCTCTGTGCTCCTTGTCCTCTGTGCTTCCGTTTTTTTTGCTTACAGCTGCGGCCCGAAATATTTTACCAGGGGAAATACCAATCCTGATGACCTCAAGAAGATCGCAGTATTCCCTCTGGAGAATTTTACGATCGATGAAAATGCCGACAATAGAGTCAGGATCATACTGATTTCAGAACTCCTTTCGAGGGGTGTTGATGTGGTGGAGCCTGGAGAAGTGACAAGGACATTCAGGGAAATGAAGGTCAGGTCTGCCGATGCCGTAAAAGTTGCGGAATTGCAGGAAATCGGAAGAGCGCTGAAGGCGGATGCGCTTATGCTGGGTTCTGTGGAATTTTTCGGAATATCACGGGGAGTCTCGGTTTCCTATCCGGAGGTTACCATCAACCTGAGACTTATTGGTACGTCAACGGGAGACATTCTCTGGTCAGTCCGGAATACCTCGGGCGGAGCCGGGTTCTGGACCAGACATTTCGGCTCGGAGACAGTTTCTCTGAGCGAAACTGCAGAGCGTGTGGTAAAAGATGCGCTTGACACACTGTTTTAGACCAGGAAGATGAATATCAAATATTTATTTAGTTACAAGAGGTGGAAGAGATGAAACTGTCACGAATACCCTTTTCTCTGTTGTTTATTGTCCTGTTCTCGGTTTCCATCAGTTGCGGCGGAAGGGGTGCTTCTTCATTCTATATCAGCCAGGATACGGATTTCAGTTATGTCAAACGGGTAGCAGTGCTCCCTCTGGATAATCATACGAACGAGAGGTTTGCAGGTGATTCCGTTCGCCAGGTCGTCATCAGCGAACTGCTGGCTTCAGGACTGGTGGATGTTGTCTGTCCCGGAGATGTATCTTCCGTATTCGATGCCCTGAAGCTGAGAACGGGACAGTCTCCAAATGCAGAGCAGATGAAGGCTATCGGAAAGTCCCTTAATGTTCAGGGAGTAATATTCGGCGCTGTCAACAAATACGGTGAAATCAGGGATGGAAATGTATCTGCTCCGGAAGTTGCATTGACCCTCATGATGTCTGATGCCAGTTCCGGGAGCATCATTTGGTCTGTGACAAAATCAGGCGGAGGAGCGAGCTTTGCATCGAAGCATTTCGGTGCAAGAGCCGATACCATGAGCGAGACCGTGCTGAAGGTAGTCAGAGAAGCAATCGGCACTTTGCATAAATAAAAAGTATGAAAAAACACGCAATGAATACAGGAAAAAGAACAGAGAGTGAAGTGCAATTCCTGAGGAAAACAATGCTCCTGTTGCCATGCATCATGTTCTTTACACTCTGTTCATTTGGTTCTGCAAGCCCGGTGTATGCTGACCGGACAGGTCTCAGGGAGAGAATCGCCCTGTTCCCTTTTGAGAACCTGACAGAAGACAGGAATGCCCTGCAGATCGTCATGCCGGTCATAAGGGAGAAGCTTGAATCTCTGGGGTATGAGATACTGGATGATGACAGTCTGGACAAATTTTTGCTGAAAGAAAGGGTCAGATGCACAGGCTACATATCAAGGGATACCGCACGTAAACTGCGCGATGAACTCCGGATAAACGCAGTCCTTGTCGGTGCCGTCAACACATTTTCGAACCGGGAGAACCCGATGGCCGGTTTCTCTGCAAGGCTTGTGGATTTGTCAAGCGGCGCCATCCTCTGGGCTGACCACGCTGCTGCCACTGGTGAGGATTTTGCCACGGTTCTCGGACTCGGCAGGATATCAGATATAGGAACACTAAGCGCAGCAGTTATTGATAAAATGCTCAGGGCATTCAGTACGGTGCAGCCGCTGAAGGAAAAAGAAGCAACTTACAGGGTGGCAGTAATGCCATTTCAGAACAAGAGTAGGGTCAAGGATGCCGGAATGATCATCACTTATATGTTCATTGTTGAGTTGTTCAGGCATACGCAATTTGAACCAATAGAATTCGGTGACGTCAGATGCCTGCTGATGAATCTCCGGGTCAGGGAAAAGGGAGAGCTTGATTTCAGAACGACCGACGCCATATCAGAATCTTCAGGGGTTGACGGAGTCATTCTGGGCACGGTGGACATGTATGCTGAGGGGGAAGGAAGCACACCTCCTGAGGTTTCCATATGCGCACGACTGCTTGATGCCCGCAGAGAAAAGATGCTGTGGTGCGACAGCAGCCAGGCAAGAGGCGATGATTCCATTTCGGTGTTCGGCTTGGGAAGGCTGAGAGCGGCAGAAAATGTGGCGTATAAAGTTGTATCGGAACTTGTACACGGCATGAGTGGGGCAAAATGGCAATAGACAGACAGAAAAGAGCAATGAGCACGAAAGTCAGGTACAGAAAACAGAAATCTGACGTGCACATCATGAATCAGACATCCATGAAGACTGGTATGTACTGTTTTGGCGTTATCCTTGTTATGTTCTGCTGGATGATGGTTTTCAGCGGCTGTGCTTTATCCACCAAGCATGAGTTGGTGCTTGCTGTTGTTGACGGTGAACGTGTAACGGAAGGGGATCTCAAATACTCTCTGAACATTGCACACCGGAGAGAAGACCTTTCATCTGCAGGACTTCTGGATCTGGAAGAATTCATACAGAGACTGATCGACGACAGGTTGATCGTCCACGAAGCACGCAACGCCGGCGTGGACAGATATCCTGAGGTACGACAGGCTGTTGACGCATTTTTTCTGAGGGAGTCGGTCGTGAGGCTTCATAACCAGGAGATTGTGCAGAAGGTTACGGTATCAGAGCAAGAAATCATGGAGCATTTCAGAACTAATTATGAGAGGTTTACCCTTGAATTGATGGAACTGAAGTCGCGTGAGGAGGCGCAGGGAATTCTGGAGAAAATCCGGACAGGAGAAAATTTCAGAGATCTTGCCAGGGACCATTCTCCTCATTCCATGAAGGATGGTGATGCAGAATACACTGTCACGAGGAATACTGTTTCAGGAGATATTGAAAACGCTCTCGTTTCCCTGAACCCCGGAGAAATCAGTGAGATTGTCAAAGTAAACGAGAGGTACTACATCATACATTTACTCGGGAAAAGCAGTGCGCCTGCCGAGCAGTACCAGGATTTCAGGGGCAGGATTGAGCGGGAACTCAGGAAGCAGAAAGAAAAATTCCGCAGTGAGGAGTACCTGAAGGAACTCCGTGCAAAATCTGCGGTAAGGATTGACCGGGAAATTCTGTCCTCCATTGAATCAGAAAAAACAGGGGAAGAGACCGGGATACGTGCAGATGATGCGAGGACTGTGGCCGAGGTGAATGGTGCAGTTCTGACTGTTGCAGATTTGGTCAGGATGAACCCGCCGTCTTCCGATAAGTCCAGTGAGGATATCGTCAACGCGTGGATTGACCGCAAAGTCGTTGATCAGGAAGCACTCAGACGTCATTATAAGGCCGATGCCGGCTTACAGGCTGTAACTATCCGGTATGAGAACGAGATTCTCAAAAACACCTATATCAGGAAAATGATAGTTCCCCAGATAACCGTTCGTGAGGCAGACCTTCAGCAGTACTATGCAGCGCATCAGCAGGATTTCGCAAAACCGGTGCGTTACCGGCTGCTGCAGATTACGGTGAAGTCAAGGGAGGATGCTCAGGAAATCGCGAAAAGCATTGCGGAGGGGGCAGATTTTTCCTGGCTCGCAAAGAGAAAGTCAATTGATTCGGCAGCATCGCGGGGAGGCGATGCCGGATGGATTGCCGGGAAAGATTTACCACGGCCCGTTGCAGAAGTGATAAAAACAATGGGCACCGGAGAAACAAGCCCGATAATTCCGTTAGATTCATCATACGGGATATTCAGGATACAGGAAATGACAGAAAAAGAAACTGAAGCATATGCGCATATTAAGGACACGGTATCCAAAGCATATATAAAAGAGCAGATAAGAAACATTCAGGATAAGTACCTCAGGCAGTTGAGGGCGGCAGCAGAAATACGAGTGCATGAAGAAAACATCACGAAGCTGAAAGAAAAACTGAAGCAGTAAGATATCACTGCGTGATCTGCTGCAAAAACGAAAAATACGTTTGAATACACGCATGAAATGAGTGGATTTATGAAAATGAAAAAAATTGTCAAAATGTTTCTGGTGTTGTGTATCCTGGGTGTTTTCTTCACGTGCGCACCGGACCAGACTGTCAGAAGGGGCTTTCAGGCCAAACCATGCCTTGATTGTCATAAACTTCAAATGAGTGCCTTTGGGAAGAAGCATGTCCATTCTCCTATGGCAAAGCATGACTGTGAGGCGTGTCATCTCCGTCACGGGAAAATAGCGGTGTTGAGCCTTAAGGAAAGGGAAGAGAAAAAACTCTGTTACCTCTGCCATACGCAGATGTCCCTTGAAATGGATAAGACGGCTCATGTCCATTCAGCGGTGAACCAGGGGAAATGCCTTCCCTGCCATAATCCCCATTCATCGGATACCAAGTCCCTCCTGAAAAAAACAGGTAATGAGCAGTGCCTCCAGTGCCATGATCAGACACCATTTATGCGTCCCCAGCGGCATAAACCATTATCTGACGGATGCCTGACCTGTCATACCGCGCACGGGTCGAAGTATAAAAATAATCTTGTCAAAGATGTGACCGAACTATGCAATACCTGCCACTCTTATACAGAAGAAAAATTCAGGAAGGCTCACCGGGATTATCCTGTTCAAAAAGGAAGATGCACCGGTTGCCATACCCCCCACAGTTCATCAAATGCGGGATTGCTCAGGGAGTCAGTTCATTCGCCAATGAAGCTTGGGAAATGCTCATCATGCCACAAACCTTCCAGCGACGTTTCTCCTCTCAGAGTCGTTGCTTCGGACGGGCAACTCTGCTACACATGCCATCAGAAAGAGGAGAAAGGATTCAGAGAGCCGTTCAGGCATCAGCCGGTTGAGGAAGGAAAATGCATGCAATGCCATAGTCCGCACGCAGCGAATTTTCCAAAGGTATCGCTGCGGGATAAAAACAGCCTCTGCATCAATTGCCACACACAGAAGGCTGATATTCTTAAAAAGAGCAGCCTGCACCCGCCTATCAGGGATAAAGGCTGTACCGCCTGCCATAACCCTCACGCGTCTCAGAATCGGCTGTATCTTAAGGTGGCGGAGAAGAAACTCTGCCTAACCTGTCATGTGAAGACAGAAAAGGAACTCCTGGAAAAATATGCGCATATGCCATTTTCAAAAAACGAATGCGGGAAGTGTCATGATTCGCACGGCAGCAATAATCCCCGAATGATGAAGACACCTGTCTCAGTGTTATGTTACACCTGTCATAAAAAGCAGGAGAAGGATTTCTTTCAGACATATGTCCATACGCCGGTGAACAACAAAAAGTGCACCTCGTGCCACAAAGCCCATGCCTCTTCCTATACGAGATTGCTGAACAATACACCTGATCAGCTCTGCATGAACTGCCACGGCAATATGCACCTTGCACTCAAGGAAGAGGTAACGCACAAACCGTTCAGGGAAAAGACCTGCGGCGTCTGTCACAATCCTCATGCGAGCGAGTATGTTGCCAACACCAGGTCATCCATGCCCGGTCTGTGTTATGGGTGCCACAAGAAAATGGATATCGAGGCAAAAGTGAAAAACAACCAGCACCTCCCGTTTGAAGAGGGCAAATGCTCGGGATGTCACAGTCCTCACGGAACCAAAATATCGGGTCTTCTTCTCAACAGGCCAAAGGAGCTTTGCCTTTCATGCCACGAGAGAATTGTCACAACCACTGCAAGAAAGGGCCATATAGGGATGGAAAAGGGAGACTGCCTGAGCTGCCACACCTCTCATGTCGGAGATGCAAAATATCTTTTGAATAGCAAAGACCCGGATTTATGCGTGAAATGCCACGCGTCAGATTCAGAGAAGATGCTGAAGGCACATGCAAGACCTGTATCCGGAATCAAGCGTTGCCTGAGCTGCCATCAGCCACATGTGAGCGAAAAGCCGGGCATGATAAGGAAAGTGAAACATGATCCTTTTTCCAAAGGGGAATGCAGGGCGTGTCATGAATAAGCAAACAACAAAGCGCCGGGAGCAAAGAATCGGGAAAAAAGATCCGGGACAGGGGAATCCCGCGAACATAATCGCGATATGTGTTTTTCTGACGGCCGTTTTCCTGAGCGGGAACGTGTTTGCCCAGGGAAAACCCGGAGAAAAAGTTCCTGATGTATGCTACAAGTGTCATGTGAAACTCAGGGAAAGACTGTCCGGCAGTCAGGTGCATTTCCCTTTCAGGGACGGCAGATGTCTCTCATGCCATAATGCGCATGCAGGCAACATGAAAGGACTTGTAAGAGAGGATATCAATACGCTCTGTTTGGGCTGTCATGATGCGGTCAGAAGAAATCTTGACCAGGGATATGTACATCGCGCGTTAAAGAAGGGGGTGTGCACGGATTGCCATCATGCACACAGCGGTGAATACACACATCTCCTGGTAAAAACGCAGAAGGACCTCTGCTGGAACTGTCACTCCTCTATACAGGATCAGGCAAAAAAGAAATTTGCCCACAAGCCTTTCAGAGAGGGGGAATGCTCGTCCTGTCATAATGCACATGCATCGTCCCAGGAAAACCTTATGCGGGACACCGCACAAAAACTGTGCAGAAAGTGCCACTCAGCCGGTTGCAGGGTGGGGGGTGTTTCAATAGCTTCTGCTGTTGCCCAATCAGACTGCACGTCATGCCACAGCGGGCACGCATCAGATTCCGGCGGCCATCTCGGACCATATGGACATAGCGCCTTCCTCGGAAAACAATGCAACACGTGTCATGATCCGATCGTTTCAGACAGAAAAATCACTACCAGGATATCCGGATCCGCGTTATGCCTCAGCTGTCATAAAAAGGATACCCTGAGAGTCAGGGAGAATGACGCGCATATCCGGGATGAAAAGGGAGGTTGTGTGCTCTGCCACAATTACCACGCATCAAAGAGGCAGAACCTGACTGTAAAGGAATCGCAGATCTGCATGACGTGTCACAAGGAAACCGGGAAGAGGACAGAAATGATGGAAAAGGCATTGCGATCAATCAAATGTGTTCCGGTTAAGGACAGGAAATGCTTTGAATGTCATAATCCCCCGCATTCTTCTCATGAGCTCTACCTGCGGGCAGAAAGTATTCAGACATGTGCCAGGTGCCACATACAGCAGCACAAAGTTACCCATCCGCTCGGACAGGATGTGAAAGACCCGCGGAATGGTCAGCCGGTTTCCTGTATTACCTGTCACAGCATGCATTCGTCGAAGGCCGAGTTTATGCTTTACTTTGACAGGAAGAGACAACTCTGTATCCAGTGCCACAAGAGGTAGTCGCAAGCTGAAGGATGAAAGCATGGATAAGGGAGTCACGGGCAGAAAGCTGCTAGCGGAGGGAAAGACGCATACACGCTTTTTCTTCCCGGAAAAGACAGGAGGAATGCTCATGCATGTTCTGTGTAATCTGCTCGTGTATGCATGCATTCTGCTGCATAGTGTTCCTTCTGACGCAAAGATAACAGGAAACTGCAGCGACTGTCATACCATGCATAACAGTCAGAACGGAACTGCCATGGCTACATACGGTGCAGACGGCAAGCCATGGAAAGGATCAGGCCCTTTCAAGTTCCTGGTCCGGGGTGACTGTCTCGGATGCCATGGAATGGGCAGAACCAGCAAAATTGAGACGATGGGAGGTAATGCCATTCCCCAGGTGTATCATACAGACAACACCGGAGACCTTGCGGGAGGGAATTTTGCATATATTCTTGGTGCAAAGGGTACCGGAGCCTCAGACAGAAAAGGACACAATGTGATTGACATCGGCAAAATCGACGATATCCTCACTGATGCACCGGGAAGATATCATGATCCCATGGCGAGGAATACCGAACTTACCTGTGCAGGGAATAATGGCTGCCATGGCTGGCGGGAATTCAACAACAGCGGGAGCGGACTGGGGAGCCTGAAAGGCGCCCATCATCAGAATGTGGAAGGGAAGTGTGATGTTGCCGACAAGAATCAGAACAGCTACCGCTTCCTCAGGGGGGTAAAAGGACTTGAAAACACGGGTTCGTACAAATGGCAGAATTACAACAGCGAGCATCACAACGAGTACTACGGCACGTCAACGCCAATGGGAAGCACATGTACTGACTGCCACGCTGCTCCAAACATGTATTTGCGGCCGAGCAACAGCTCGATCAGCGGCTTCTGTGCGACATGTCACGGAAACTACCATGTCTTAACGGGGATAGGCGGGGATACCTCTTCACCATTTACCCGCCATCCGACTGATGTCCTGTTGCCTGCAAGCGGAGAGTATGCAGGATATACCACTTACAGCACAATCGCCCCGGTAGGAAGGAGGACAGTGCCCGATTCCATGAGCAGCTCGGTAACGCCGGGGAACGATGTAGTTACCTGTCTCTCCTGTCACGCTGCCCATGCAACTGATTATGCGCATCTTCTGAAATGGGACTACAGAAACTGGCCGGGAAACGGCCTGCCGAACGGATGCAACGCATGTCATACGGGAAAGAATTAGCGGGCAGTAAAATGTGCAGGGCACTATGCAGAGAGCGGACTGTCATGAGAACGAAGGAGAAAGGCAATGAACAAACAGCAGAACAGTAAGGACAGCATTATCTGCAATGTTGTTCTAATTGGTATTTGCGCAATATTGATTGCTTTCTGCTTCCTGCTTTATCCTCAAAAAGTATCGAGCGGTCCCTATGTTGATTCACAGCACGGAGACAGCTCAAGAGGTGTCAACCGTTCGAGCATCGATCCCAAATACAATACCTTTGCCACAGGAAACTGCGGACATTGTCATGAGGTACATGCAAGCCTTGAAGGATCCGAACCCCTGCCAAACAGCGGAGTGTCATCAGGGCCTGATCCTGCTGCGCTTTTTTCCTACGAAGAGGTTTTCTGCGAGACCTGTCATGACGGAAGTCTTGTACTGCGGGATATCAGAATGCAGCGCCAGAAGACATACCATCATCCCTTTTCGGAATACAGCGGGCGGCATACCTTAAGCAAGCTTGAATCAGGCCAGAACGGTGCACCGTTCCGTGGAAGCATGCGCCATGCGGAATGCGCTGACTGCCATGAGCCGCATTATATCGGCGACCCCGGCACCTCCTACCATACCTACAATGCAGGCAATCCAGCCAATAATAATCTTGTATCCAACCTGCTCAAGGGAGTGTGGGGGGTTGAGCCCGCAACATCTCCTCTCTGGAGCCCGCCGACAGTATTCAATGAATTGAAGACAGTCGGAGTGGGAAGTGCTAAGGAATACCAGATATGCTATAAATGCCACTCCTATTACGCCCTTCAGGATGCTGACGGTGTGACAACGATTGTCGGACCTTCGAGCGATTCTATTACCGACCAGGCCATGGAGTTCAGCCCGGGAAACAAATCCGCCCATCCGGTACAGGTGACTCTCAACAATCAGATCGGTTCTTATGCGCCTAGGTCTTTGACAAATTCACAGAACGGGGCGCGTATGAGAAGCCCATGGACGAATATCGGAACTCAGACGATGTGGTGCTCCGATTGTCACGGGAATGATGCAACAAGTCCCGTAGGACCTCACGGCTCGAACAAAAAGTTCATGCTGAAGGCAAGCACTGCCAGGCCAAATGCCTACTACTGGCCTCGCAACAATACGAACGGACTGCTCTGGACTTTGTCCGATATAAAAAACAATCAGAATAACTGGAGCAGCGATCTCTTCTGTGTGAATTGCCATGTATTGTATAGTGGAAGCAAATTCCTGAATAATGTCCACGATGACAGTCATCATAGCAATAATGACAGATGGCCTAAAATAGACAAATACCCCAACGGTTCGAATATTCCGGATACAGATAAATATATCGGCGTTCCTTGCGTTATGTGCCATGTTACTGTACCGCACGGATATAAAAGGAGCCGACTGATTGTATATGGCCGTCCGGCAGGGGATACACAAAGTCCCCATCAGTACAAAAACACTGTAACGACCGGGAGAGATAAGGCATTTTCATCCTCATATCACAGTGGCATGATGGGCGTGATGACAGGGTATAAAAAGCATACCAATCCTGATAATTATGATAAAAAATATTGTTATGTTCCGAACAATGAAACCTATTACGACAAGACAA
Source organism: Nitrospirota bacterium (assembly GCA_040754395.1). Lineage (NCBI taxonomy): Bacteria > Pseudomonadati > Nitrospirota > Nitrospirota bacterium. Next base: position 22,421 of record JBFMCL010000009.1, read on the forward strand.
ATCAACCGAGATGGGGCTGCTCCGATCATGAAACTAATGATGGAGGCTACGATCCGTAGCATATTTTCATGAATGGTATTCAGTCCGTCAGGAAATTTCTTCTCTCCCCGAAAGCAGTTGTAGTGATGCTCCTGCTTGTGGGAATTTCCTGCCTCTTTGGTGTGAGCATTCCGCAGACAACCCAGAAAAGCCCGCAATTTTTCGAAAACTGGAAACTTGAGAGTCCGGTGGTCTATCATGTGATCGACCTTCTGCAGTTGAACAGGGTCTATACGTCTGTCTGGTTTCTGATAATCGTAGCCGTAATGACACTGAGCCTCCTGTGGTTCAGTATTGAACAGCTTCGTTTTCTTCTCAGATCACGCAGAATTGCCGGGTCAGGGGATATCCGGGAAAAATTCGATAATTATTCAGAAATGCAGGTCTCTGAATCCCTACAGGAGGATAGCCTTTCGGGGATAAGGGATATATTGAAAAAAAGGGGGTACAGGATTTCACGGGACAATGAAGAAGAATATTCTCAATTATTTTCAAAAAACAGGGTGGGAAGATGGGGAACTTTTCTTTTTCATCTGGGACTTCTCTGCATCATAGTTGCAGCCCTCTATGCCCTTGCTTTACAGAAAAGAGGTTTTGTCAGCCTCATACATACGGAAACATTTTCAGGGAAAAAGGAAGACTGGCAGACGGGAAGCAAAGGAGTATTTGCCGATGATTTCACTCTGGATTTCCAGGTGCATCTCAGGGATTTCAGTCCTGCCTACTGGCATAAAGGTGCGGTCAAAAGCCTGGAAAGTGTTCTCATCCTGATTGATAAAGACGGGCGCAGGGAGGAAAAGGTGCTGAGCGTCGACAGTCCGGTAACTCACAACGGAGTAAGAATCTATCAGTCACTTGAGTATGGGTATGCACTGACATTTCTTCTCGAAAGGCCGTTCGCACCGCCGTTCGTCACACATTTTCTGCTGGATTCACCGTCCCGCAGAACGCATCCCTTTACAGGAAAGACGGACTTCCCTGCAACCGGGTATATATTTGATATGAAATTCTATCCCGATGTCAAAGAGCCATCGTATTACTTGAAAAATCCGGTTGTGGATCTGGTGGTCAGGGAGAAAGATGCTGTGAAATTCAACCGGAGGGTTCATTTTAATGAAAAGATATACATCGGAGAAAATGCCTTTACTCTGGCACAGATCCATTACTGGAGCGGGCTGTTTTTTGTGAAAAGTCACGGCATGACAATTGTCTACTCAGGATTTTTCCTGAGCGCCCTCGGTGCATTCCTTATCTATTGTATGCCCTACAGCGAGATCAGGATAACACACGGGGAAAAAAACGGGAAAGGCGTAGCGATCATTGGCGGACGCAGCCGGAAGTATCAGGCGCTCTTTGCCGATGAATTCGGGAAAATCATTGCGGATATGGAGAAGGTGTTCTCAATGAATACGGGGAGAACGGATCGTGCGGAGAGGGTCTGCAAGTGCGAATGGGACAGGGCAAATTTGCAGTCCAGCGTGAGATAGAATCATTAATGCTTACTCTGGGAACAAACCTGCAAATGATTACTGTTATCCTGTCATTTCGGATCGTATTCTGTCGGCGCGGCAGTAACATGATGTTTTCATCCTGAAATCAGACCACGGGGATACAAAAATGCAGCTTTTACAGTATGAAGCAATATTCCACTGGACAGCAGTTTTCTTTTATGCGGTTGCAACGGTCGTTCTTGTGTATGGTATATTCTTTCAGAAAGATCAAAGGCTGAATACCGGGATCAGGATTGCCATCGCAGGGCTGCTCCCCCATACGGCAGCCCTTGGTGTAAGATGGTATGCTGCCGGACACGGCCCGTATCTTTCGCGACTTGAAGGGTTTTCCTCAATTGCGTGGGTGGTGATTATCATGTTTGCAATCTTTGCTTTTCGTGTTCCTAAATTAAAGGCACTTGGCATAATCATATTTCCTGCCTCATTCATCATCATGACTGTTGGGCTGTTTTCAGCCCATGAAATAAAGAACCTGCCGCCGACCTTTCACAGCATCTGGCTCTGGGTTCACATCGGGTTTACAAAACTCGCTGCGGGATCGTTATTGATTGCGCTGGGTTCAGCGGTTTTTTTTCTTCTGAAAAAGACAATGGGCGAGGAGGGGTTCTTCCGGAAAATATCTTCCCTCGAAGTTCTTGATACCTACAGTTACAAATTTGCAGGCCTCGGATTTGTCGCCTGGAGCATCTCGGTTGCGTCAGGCGCCATTTGGGCGAATGAAAGCTGGGGAAGATACTGGGGGTGGGACCCTATCGAAACATGGTCACTGATCACGTGGCTCCTCTTTGGTATGTATCTGCATCTCAGGAGGTTCTTCAGGTGGAAAGGAGAAAAGGCTGCAGTATTGATGATCGTCTGTTTCGTGTTTTCAATGGTGACATTGTTTGTAATCCCGTTTGTCGTCGACACCATTCATACCGAGTTCTTTTTGTAGTGCCATGACGAGGGGAATGAAGTACTGGCTGATTATTATAAACAGTTTCCTCCATGACCTGGTTACGGGTTTCTGGGCAAGCACTCTCATTGTTATCTATCTGCTCAGAAACAAGGTTCCTCTGGTGCACAGGATTCCTGCTGAGACATTGGGAGAGATAACGAAGGTATTTTTCTGGCTAGGGGTATTCTCGTTGATAATCATCATTATCACAGGCTTCTTCAGAACATGGTATTACCGGAATATGTACGACACGGGGCTGGAATCAGTCAGAAAGAAGATACTCGTTCTCAAGCATATTCTGCTCGGAATTATTTTTACTGCGGGTACCTACTGGGCTTACAGTAATGCATATTACTGAAGAATTCGGGGACATAAGGAAATTGCAGCCATCTGCGGTTTTTTTAGCGGGAGCAAATGCAGATGCAGGCATTGACCTTCCGCTGAGGAAGGAAAGAAAATGATTGATTACTCACTTGATGCAAAGTTTGTAAAACAGCTTGACAAAGACATCCTTGAGTTTGTTCAGCAAGGGATTGAGAACCAGGATGACAACGGGTTCAATGAGCTGGCAGTAAGGACATTTGAGCTGCAGTACAATACCATCGCACCTTACCGTGAGTATTGCATAAGCAAAAAAATATCTCCCCGGAAAATATCCCACTGGAAAGAGATACCGGCGGTGCCATCGTTAGCCTTTAAAAAATTCGTCCTGATGTCGTTCCCGGTCGAAAGGGCGGAACATGCATATTTTACCAGCGGCACTACAGACCCTGCGAAAAAGGGAAGTATTTATCGTGATAAGGGAGCGGTATCTCTTATCAATGCGGCCAACGGACTGCTGACAAGGGAATATGTCTTTCCTGATGCGGACAAGATGAAGATCCTTCTGATGACCCCTTCTCCGCGGATGGCGCCCGGAATGGGAATGGCAGTCGGGCTCGAGCAGGTCCGAACCGAATTCGGAACCCGGGACAGTGCATATCTGATCACCATGCGCGGTCTGAATCTTGAAATGCTGCTGAAATCACTGATGGACGCAGAGGATACGGGAGAGCCGGTCGCCTTAATAGGGTCTACGTCGGGATTTGTCTATTTTCTGAATGCGTGTGAAAGTGACGGCATCAGATTTCAGCTTCCACCCCAAAGCAGGGTATGTGATGGCGGAGGGTATATGGGGCAGTTCGGAGAGTGTTCCAGAGAGGAATATTTCGAAAAGTGCGCATGGATTCTGGGAGTGGCAGAGCATTACTGCATCAACGTCCTTGGGATGGGAGAGATAAGCACCAATTTTTTTGACAATTGCCTGAAAGACAAACTGAATGGAAACAAAGGGAAGCGGTATAAAATCATACCTCCGTGGGTCAGAACAGAGGTAGTGGACATCAACGGGTTTCAGGAACTTCCTCCGGGTGAAACAGGTCTTCTCAGGCATTATGATTTAATCAACCGCGCAATGGTAATGGCGGTGCAGACTGACAACCTCGGGTTAAGAACCGGCGAAGGCTTTGAAGTAATCGGAAGATGGAAGAAAAATCCGGGAAGGTTCGATGCTGAAGAGATACAAATTTCTCATGGAGGAAAGGTCATGACGCAGATGGTAAAATTCCTGCTTAAAAGGAATCTGAACAGGACCGGATCTGTTTACAGAAAGATACGGAGAGGCTGATGACATGGGGGCGTAAGAAAAAAAAGGCTATAACGGATCAAATGATCGGCATGGATGACAAGCTGTGCAGTTGTTCTTCCCTTGTAGGAGAAATGCTGCGGGACGGGAATAAGGAAGGCAAAAAAAGACCTTCACTCAAGGAAATTGTGGATTCAATGAAAACAGAGAAGAACAGAAAGTTATAAGAGCTACAATGGAGCATTTATGTTGTACAGGCGTATAACATGTGAGTACAGTAATCCCCCTTTGGTAAAGGGGGAATGAGGGAATTCTCTAATGCAATGTAAATTCCAAAGCGTTATACTGGTCTCCCTTGCCTTTCTGCTCTTATTACTCTCTTCCTGCACGCAGATTGAAAGGGCAAAGGACACTTCTGCAGTGAAGAGTGTTATCATGCACTATCACAAAGGGCTCATCCATGCCTCAAAGATGGGGGAAATGACCCCCCTCAATAATATTGCATCGGATGAGGTTTTGCGGAAGCTCTATTTCTGGATAGCAGCATGGGATGATGCTGACATGTACATGGATGCGGAGTTGAAAGAGATACAGTTCAGGAGCGTCGTGTTTTCGGGGAATACTGCAAAAGTCACTACGGCCGAGGACTGGCTATATAATTACCGCAGTCTGAAAACCAAACAGGTAGTACTGCCTACCGAAAGAATATCCTATGAAATGGAATACACGCTGAATAAAAATAGCGCGTGGACAATAACACTGATCAGCATAAAGAAAGAGGAAAAAAAACACAGCAAAGAGTAAAATGCGCTTTGCGCGCATCGCCCAAATAAATCCCGCATGTAGTCCGCATCATTTTCAACACATGAATCCCGGCTAGATTCTCCCTCCTGTCTTCAGGCAGCGCTCATTAAGGTTTCTGTTGGCTTTAATGAAGACATTTTTAAACTGTCAGCAATCTCATCGTATTAAGCAAAAAATAATTTCAGCTACAACGCAAAAACATAATAAAACAATAAATAACAATAATATATCGTCAATTAGCAAAACAAATGGGCATATTAAAAAAAAGCATTTGCTAATATTTTATATGACAATTAAATTATAGCTGCTTTGACAGTGTGTCAAGGCACGTTGTATCCGAAGGGCAAGAGTAACTTTAAAAGAAAGGAGGTGAAAGAAATGAAAAGAAAAATGCCCGTAATTCTTTTTCTGGCTACAGTAATGCTTTTCTCGACAGCCCTGACGATTCTGGCGACAGTACCTCCACCGCCCGTAAATCAGCTTCTCGGTATTCCTGACAGTGTTTTTAACAACCTTATAGAACCTGACTGCAGGTTATGCCATGAAGACCCGACGATCGTCAATCCGGGGACTCTTCCCGACCGTCATCATCTGCTTGTCGGCCAGCCGGTGCAGTGTCCTTCTGCCGCGCCGAACGACATCTGCCCAACTGCCGACACTTACGCATGCTTGACCTGCCACAGTGTTGTATGGGACCCGAAATCCATGTCATTTGTGCTCCAGACTTTCAGGGACTGCCTGCTCTGCCATGTACAGGTTGCCGGTCAGGCATCTGTGCATCACCTGACAGCAAAAGCCCAGTCTCAGGACTGCAAGGCATGCCATGGCCCAATTGACAACCCCGGTGACGGCCATTATATCCCCACGTACCCCAAGAGCATGGTAACGCCGTACACAGGCCTTGGGACAGGAACAAACGGTCAGGGAGGATGTGCCTTCTGTCACAGGCCCGGCACCGATAGCTCAACGGGTATCCCGATACCTGTGTACAGAAATGCGGATACCCATCACAGCACCGGCTTGGGGCTTGCGGGACAGACAGTGACGTGCCTCCTGTGCCATTCTCCCAATGGACCAACAGTTGGGCTTGATATCAGGTACTGCGAGAAATGTCATGGTGTTGCTTCGCTGCACAATATTCAGGTCGACTCACCTAACAGTGCGAATATCGGGAGCATTGTCCCGGGTAAGGAAAATGCATATTGGGGCCATATCGGGGCAAATGCTGACTGCAACGGATGTCATCTGAATGCCCCGATTACGACTGCTTCAGCCGCTCCTTACTCAGGCGCAGTGATCCCTGATATCAGCGGGATGAGCAGATACAGTGTGCCTGCAGGCGCAAATACTACGCTCACGATTACTGGTTCTGCATTTACCAACGCCGTTCAGGGACCGACAGGGCCGATCGAACTTGCTTCCAATGTTCTTCTGACTGCAGACAACGGTTTCTCGCTTACCCTGACCCCCGGGCTGATCAGCGAATCCTCGATGAATGTGACAATTCCTGGAACTCTTCCTGAAGGCAATTATTCTCTCCGTGCCGTAAAGGGCAGCAAATCCAGTAATGTCATGGCACTGGTTGTCGTAACCCCTGTGAAGGTAGCATCCGCAAAACTGAACAGGAAAGGCACCGTAACCATTAGTGGTTCCGGGTTTGGGGCTGCTCCGTCACGGAGTTATGACTCTGGCCTTGGCGTCACCATTAATGGCACCAGGTGCACGATCAGCTCATGGAGCAATACCAGGATAGTTGCTACCAGTCCGTATGCGAAACTCAATGCGGTAGTGACTGTGAAAGCCTTATTCGGCTCGGCATCATCGAAGATTACGAGATAGCAGAAACAATCGCAGGGCAGGGGATGAGTGCATCCCCTGCTTTGCGAATAGAAGGAAGATTAGAGGAACACATACAGATGAAAAAGAAGAATCTGTTTATTCAGAGCGCATTATATATGCCATATGGACGGATTCTCATCGCAGAAAAAATAAGATGCCTTCCTGCTGTTTGGGGGCTGATGGCAGTTTTCCTGTGCATGATCCCGTTCTCCTTCTCACTGGCATCAGAAGGTGGCGATAGTGTTGTGGCAAAAGTCAATGCACAGAATATTTATAGAAGCCAGCTCGACCCTGAGGTAGACAAGCTCCTTTCAAAATATAAAAAACACGGCTTGCAAAAGACTTCACCTGAACTGTTGAGGCGTCTCCAGAAGGAGCCGCTCGAACGACTGATTACACAGGAGCTTTTGTTCCAGGCAAGCAGGGATATGGTTGTTCAGGGAATAGAGGACAGGATTGATGAACAGATGCAAATGCTGCGGAAAAGAGCTGTTTCGGGAGAGCAATTAGTGGAATCGATAAAGAATATGAAGATGACGGCAAAAGAAACAAGAGATTCCATAAGAAAAAACCTTCTGATTGAAGCATACCTCGAAAGGCAGGGGATTTTGAACCCAGAAATACGGGAGGAAGACATTCGGCAATATTACGAAAAAAACAGGAACAGCTTTATGCGACCATATTCCGCAAGGGTAAGTCATATCTTGATCAAGGCTCCAAACGACGGAGACCCAGAAGCAATCAGGCGAGCACGTGAAAAGATCGAAGAAATCCACCATCTCATTGCAGACGGAGAGAAGTTCCCGGAGATGGCACAGCAGTATTCGGAATGTGACAGTGCATCAAAGGGTGGTGATTTGGGACACATCTCCAGAGGGTATATGCCTTCAGAGTTCGATAAGGTCGCATTTTCATTGCAGGAGGGAGAACTGAGTGATATTGTCCGCACGAGATTCGGGTTTCACATCATTACCGTACTCGGGAAAAAGACGGAGGAACTCATACCGTTGGATGAGGTGAAAGAATTCATCAGGAGATATCTTGCAAGAGAGCTTACCCGGAAGAGGATTGGTGAGCACATCAGCGATTTGAGGGCGAAGGCAAAAATAGAAGAGTTTCCTCAATTAATTCAATAAGGGGGTTGCCGTGGGACAGGATATGTTGATACGCAGAAGGACCCTGAAGATGTATGCAGCGCTTGTAATATGCTTCCTAAGCTGGACCATGCAGGACATCTCTGCCCTTGCCCTCACAGAAACTGACTGCAGGGCCTGTCATTCAGGTAATATGGTCGACAGGCATCACCTCCTGATTCAGGCGGAGGGGTTTGCGTGTACGTATTGCCATGCGATCAGATGGGACCCGGCAAAGAACAGTTATTACCCTGAAGTGATACGGGACTGTGTGATATGTCACGGAAGCACAGGGCATGAAGCTGCGCATGATATGGCCTTCATAGATTCTCCGGATTGTCTCCAATGTCATAACGGCAATGTGGTAACTGAACATTCAAATCGCGGGATCGGCTGTAACGCATGCCATGACAGCGCCAATCAGACCATGCAACAGGCTATTGAAAGGGGCATGAACGGCCAGCCTGTCTACTGTCGTGACTGTCATGGAGTTGCGTCCCATGAGGCTGCCCATGAAAAGGCCGTTGTCCCGTATCAGGACTGCGGGAACTGTCATGCGACCAATGTGGTCACCGAACATGCGTACAGGTATCTGGATTGTGCGGTCTGTCATTCAAGCAGTGATCCGGCTGTCATCAATGCAATAGCAGCAGGCAAAAACGGGCAGGAGGTTTACTGTGCGGACTGCCACGTCTCCTTTGGAAACCACACGAGTCAGCATGACCGGACATCCCTGCCGTCACCAGGATGCGCAAACTGTCATGTTTCGAATGTGGTTACCGAGCATGAAAACAATACTGTACCGAACTACTGTTTCAGCTGTCATGCCAGTGCTGACCCCGTGGTAAAGGTTTCAATCGATAATGGCATGGCAGGCGGCAACATTGCATGCAGCGCCTGTCACCCGGCCCACCATGGCAAAACCAACCAGCCTCCCCATGCCAATGCGGGAGCTGATCAAAAAGCCCAGATTGGCAAAACCGTGAATTTTTCCGGTTCAGGATCCTATGACCCGGATGGAACCATCGTGCAGTACACGTGGAAATTCGGAGATGGAAACACAGAGAACGGAGTTTCAGTATCACATGTGTACAAGGTTGCCGGTATCTATGCAGTCACCTTAGCAGTGACCGATAATGGCGGAGCAACTGCTTCGGATACTGCGGTCATAACGGTTGAGGCATTGCCGGAGCCGGTTGCGGTCTATGCTGATCAGGTACTGTGGATACAGAAACTGAAATCAGTCTCCTATTCGGATAACGCCGGGTCAAAGTCGGATATCACCGCAAAATTCAGGGACAATTACCTCGGAGAAACATTCACCATAGAAAATAAACCGGATGAGAACAAGGTAATCGCGATGAGACTGAATAAGGACAGCGTATCCTATGCGGGAATATCACTCTCGCTGTATGTGAAGTCCTTAAACGATGGCAAGCCCCAGACCGTGAAAATTTACCCTTACAAATCTGACGGTATCAGCATAGATTCTGCTTCATCCGTATCCTTTACGATCAACTCTCCCGGATGGACGGAGATTGATGTGACCCCGATAGCGCCGAAATTGAAGGGATTTGGCTGGATGAAATTCCGTATCACCTGCACAACCAGCAGGCTGCATGTCTCTGAAGGAAAATTCAGCGTGTTGTAACATGCGGAAACGGATGTCCGGAATTCTGTATGACAATATGAACTGCGGGAGGTAGCAGATGAAAAGGTATATGATTTTTTTGCTCCTCATAGTGGCAAGTTCTGCAGCATTCGCAGGACATCAGGGCATTCCTCTTACGGAATGTACCGTGTGCCATACTCCGAACCTGGTAAATGAACACGGAGGGTTTTCGAGTACCGCCTGCTGGAAGTGCCACGCGAGCATGGAACAGATCGTCATGGATACGATTGACAGAGGGACTTCAGGACAACCCGTGTACTGTGCGGACTGTCACGGAACAGAGACCCACACAGCAAAACATGTTTCATACATAACGGAATGGATGATTTACTCCGGAGTGGAACCGGCCGGAGCTCCCCTCTGGACACAGATTACGAGTTTCTCGGCTGCGGACCCGGCCCAGAAACAGTACCAGGTGTGCCTTGCATGCCATTCCTATTATGCATTCGGCGCAGTTCCCCACGGAGTGACCGGCATGGTCGGCCCATCCGGATACAATCTCACGGATCAGGCAATGGAATTCAATCCGGCCAATAAATCAGCCCATCCGGTACGGGCTACGCTGGACAGCATGACAGGTTCGTATGCTCCGAGAGCGCTGGCGGCTGCTCAGATGTCATCTTCATGGAAAAATGTCGGGAATCAGCTCATCAATTGCTCGGACTGTCATGAGGTTTCAAGCACAACGGGCCCCCATGGCTCAGCGTATCAATTCGCACTGAAAGGAACCAGGAAATACTGGCCTCGAAACAAGACGAACGGGCTCCTGTGGACATTGTATGACCTGAAAAATAACCGGAACAACTGGAACAGCGATCTCTTTTGCGCCAACTGTCATACACTGTTCAGTGGCGGAAAATTTATGAATAAGGTACATGATGACGGCAATCATACCGGAAATGACAAATGGCCCAAAATAAGCAAATATCCAAATGGTGCAAGCATTCAGGAATCAGAGAAATACACAGGCGTGCCATGCGTGATGTGTCATGTCACCATCCCGCACGGAGCAAAGAGAAGCCGCTTTATTGTATACAAGGATGAACCGTTTCCGTACAACTACAGGAATGTGAAAACCACCGGTCCTGATAAATCCTTTTCCTCTTTCCATGGAGGGATGATGGGTGTTATGACAGGGTACAAGAAATCCTCCAATCCGAGCAATTATGACGAAATATACTGCTATATTCCCAAAAATGAGACATATCCGGGTCAGTCAGGACAACCACGATGGGGGTGTGATGATCATGAAGACAACAGAATGGCCTATGACCCGTGACCTGCCCCTGTCTGGCTGCATGGAGTACGATTTTTAAGGAGTCTGTATTCAAGATGGTATATTTTTTGCAATAATTTTCATAATAAATTCAAAAAAGGAAGAAATTCCGGAAGTGCACAGAAAAAAAATAATGCTGATAACCCCGCCTTATCATTCCGGTGTCGTGGAGTCGGCGGGGGTGTGGATGAATGTCGGATTCGTTTACATAGCCGGAAGCCTGAGGGCCGCCGGGTATGATCCCTACATCTATGACACCATGAGCCTTTGGCACGGTTATGAAGAGATCGGGAAACGAATAACCGATTACAGGCCTGATGTGGTTGCGACGACCTCGTTTACTGCTGAAATAGTGGACGGCCTGAAGGTGCTGAAGCTTGCCAAGGCATTAAACTCCGAGACGGTTACGGTGATTGGGAATGTCCATCCGACATTTTGTTATGAAGAGATTCTCAGGGATCATTCTCATTATGTCGATTTTATTGTGCGGGGAGAGGGTGAGAGGACGATGGTCGAACTGATGCATACCCTCTCGGCAAGTGATGATTTGAGGAAAGTCAGAGGGATAGCATACAGCAAAGACGGGGAGATTATCGTTACCCCTTCCCGTGAATACATAAGAGATCTGGATGCCCTTCCTCTTGCATGGGATCTGATAGAGTGGCCGATGTACAAGTATAAGCCGATGCGGGATTCCGTGCTCGCGATTGTGAGTTCCTCCCGGGGATGCAACCAGCAGTGCAGTTTCTGCTCCCAGCAGCTTTTCTGGCAGCGTCAGTGGAGGGCGAGGAGCGCGGAGAATTTTGTTGAAGAGCTTGAATATCTGAGGGATGTGTACGGCGTAAATGTGGTGATGATCGCTGATGAGACACCAACGCTGTCACGGGAAAGGTGGGAACGGATCCTGGACCTGAAGATCGAAAGGGGGATCGGGACAAAACTCCTGCTCGAGACGCGGGTGGATGATATAGTGCGGGATGAACGCATCATGTGGAAATACAGGGAAGCCGGAGTGGACCACATCTATGTGGGGGTAGAATCGACCTCGCAGGATACCCTGGACATGTTCAGAAAAAATATAAGGGTTGGGGAATCGAAGAAGGCCCTTGAGATCATCAATGCATATGATATTGTTTCAGAAACCTCCTTTGTGCTGGGCATGCCGGATGATACCCGGGAGTCCATCCGGAAATCTGTGGAACTGGCAAAGTACTATAACCCAGACCTTGCATTCTTTCTGGCAATAGCACCATGGCCGTATTCGGATATTTATCCCTCTCTGGCTCCGTATATAGAAGTGCAGGATTACAGCAGATATAATCTTGTCGAGCCGGTTGTGAGGCCGAAATCCTTGACGCTCCCTGAAGTAAGGGACGAACTCGGGAGGGCATCAAGGGAATTCTACATGCACAAGTTGCTTTCACTTGACAGCATGAGCGAACGCAAAAGGGAATTCATGCTGAAGGTGATCGATCTGATCGCCAACGACTCATATCTGGCGAAAGATATGAAGGGAGCCATCCCCGAAGAGATAAAAAAACTGTTAACGAAGGCCGGAGTAGGAACCTGATGCGGGAAGTCTTCCCGCATAATCATATCCAAAATGCGGATATTTTTTTTCGAGCAGATCATCCAGAAAATCTCCTGAGTACCCTGCCTTGAGGTCTGCGTCATGCATTTTTCTGACAGTCTCGAGCTGCTTCAACCGTTCTGTTTCACATATGCCTATAATGTTTCCAGGCGACTTTAATGGATGTATCAGTGAATACAGAAGCAATAAGAATAGAAAACGATTCAAGAAGGGCTCAAAGAGGTTCCTGCATCAAAGAAAGAAAGAAGGTGCCTGCAGTGAAATTACCGACTCAGGCACCTTTTTCGAAAATTACTGGCGTAACCTTGTTTTTTTATTCTATGACAGCAATATGATTAATTTCTTCACCTACCACACAAATCCCAATCCTAATGTGACCGCATGATTGCCATGGCTGGTGTCAGTGACATCACCAAGGTCCATGTCGTCAAAGAACCATTCATAGCGGTAGCGGGTAATTACGAAGGTTTTTTCATTCAAGTATGCTTTGAAGCCTATACTTGGACCAGCTGTTCCGGTTGCATCATCATCGTTGTAGATTGCTCCAATAAATGCCCCCAGGAAGGGCTGGAACGTGTCATTCATGGACAAGCCGAGAAAATGGTAGTTCACAAAGGGGATAGTAGAGGCGGTCCAGGTATCATCTGCATCATCGATAATATTGTAGTTCAACGTTTGTGCTATCCCGATTTGCCAGGCCCTTGAGAGATAGTACCCATATCCCACATCCAGGGTTGCTGTGCCGACATCGGCACCCTGTGATTTGAAGAAACCACCTGAAATCTGAACCTCATTGTCTCCGGCAGATTGGGCACTCAAACTGTTACCTGCAAAGCAGAAGATCAGCAGACATATGCCAATGATTATCGACAGCCTTTTTGATATCATCCTTTTTTCTCCTTTCTTTTTTTATACACATTCTATAAGTATTTCCAGATCCAGCGATAAATAACTCAAACGTTTGGGAAACAGGTCATTGCGAGTCCCGAAAGCATTCGCGACGTGGCAATCTCAGATGATACGACGAGATTGCTTCGCTACACTCGCAATGACTATGCGTTGGGGTATTATTTCTCAGGCTTTGATGCATATTTTGTCAATGTATCATGAAATACCTTCATGTCATTCGGTGTTGTTTTTGTGTCGAACAGTATTTTACGGGCATCAGCTTCTTTGCCATACATTTTTGCATTCGCCTCACTGGTATAGTTGATGGTTGATCCTTCAATGTCTAATCCGGCAAATACCCCCTTGCTGCGGGCATAGCTTATCATTGGGGATTTCAGGAGAATATCGGTTCCAACAGCGGCATCACGACCCACTGGACCGGCGGTAACTCCGATATCACCACCTAATGCAATTTTTGACTTCAACAGCGCGTCAATCCCTTTCTGGTTCATAACGAGCAGAATTACATCAGCTGACTTCGCACCAATTTGTAACCCCCAGCTTACTCCGGTAATCCTGAAGAATGCTGGCGCTCCCCACTCACCGGTTTCTTTGTCACGGCAGCTTACCAGACCGTCGCCACGCTTTGCACCTACAACAAATCCTGCTTTCAGGACCGATGGAAATACCGCAACACATTCAGATTTCTGCAATAGTCTGTTTGGAATTCGTTTGTCAAAATCCTGGGTCATTTGGGTTTCCAGCACTTGTGCAGCTTTTGCAGCCCATTCTGCCTCTCCTGCAGGTTCAGATGTCGCCTGTTTTCCCGTACCAGCACAGCCAACAGTGAGCACAAATAGAAGACATAGTAAAATAACGGGAATTTTCTTTGTGTTCATGGTTGCCTCCTTTTTTGACTGGTTTATACGTGACCCCTAAAACAGTTTGTGAGAATCCATGACTGAAACAAGTTGATAAGACGACTATTTCTGCGAGGTAGCGAGCGTGAATTATTGTCAGAATTATAACATAAAATTCAGACGCTTTACATAATTATTTTCATTTACGGGCATTCCCCAATGGCAAATCAGGCGGATTAAGGACGAAATGAGACAGGATGACTTAATGAAACGCCTGGTTGTACAGGCAATGAAAGTTTTGACAGTATCGCTACTGCTGTGAGTTATTCCATTGTGGTGAAAGACTCCTTGTGAATACGCAATCATTCTGTTCAGGGCATACCGCAGGAAGGAGCAAATTTTCTGTCTGTTTACGGCATGTTATATCTTCCTAATTTTCTTGAAAAAATTGTAAAATAGCCTTAAAACATTCTCTTCGTGAAGAGTCGCAAGTGTTGAAAGAGCAAAATATGAAAAAAAATATCTCTTATTTGCTATTCCTGTGTCTTTTTTTTATCTCCCTTACCGGATGTGCCGGGAGGTACGGCACCTATGATCCTGAGAGCAAACAAGCATTGCGCACGCTTGCCGGGGGCGCGGTAGGTGCGCTTGTTGCCGGAAATACAGGGGGAGCCATTGTGGGAGCCTTTGTAACTGATATCTATAACATCTCCACGGTGAAATATATCGATAAACAGATTGAAAACGGAGAAGAAGCTGCGAGGAAGTACAAAGATCTGAGGGAGGCTGAAAGGCCGAAGGAGGAGAAGAAAGCTGAAGAGCCCCGCCAGGAACAGAAGAAGGTGGGAGAGATAGAGGAGGACAAGAAGAAGGTTGAAACACCTTCGGAAGAACAGAAGAAGGTGGGAGAGATAGAGGAGGACAAGAAGAAGGCTGAAACACCTTCGGAAGAACAGAAGAAGGTTGAAACGAAGAAGGAGGAAAAGAGCGCCAAATTTTTTATCGAGAAATCATTCGTTGCAACCCAGACGGTGAGGCCCGGCGCAACTGTGGAGGCGAATGTGCAATATACGCTGCTTTCCGATGAGGATACGCATGAAATCCGGGTAACCGAAACAAGAATACTCTCAACGATAGAGAAAACCATCGAAATCGCAAAAAGGGAGATAATCAGAACCCGGGGAACTTATATATCGACAATCCAGTTCAAAATGCCTGATGATATGCCGAGAGGCTATTGCGTGCTGTTCACGACGATATCTGTCGAAAGGCGTGCAAGGTCGGCAAAGGCGGTCATCAATGTGATATGATCTCTACAGCGTTTTTTCATATATCCTGTATTTTTTATAGAGCCTGCCTCCTATCATCTCCACAAGCCTCTGAGTAGGGATATTGTCTTCAAGTATCCAGGAAAATTCGACCCGTTTATACCCTCCGTTTTTGACACCCCTGAAGCCTTCACGGAAGAGGACTGCATCGACACCCTTATTTCTGTATTCGGCCTTGATGCCCAGCAGGAGCAGTCTAAGGTCGGTAATTTTTTTTGCGTAGTAGAGTGCCTTTACTATGCCGACGGGTCCCAGTTTGCCGTTCAAATGTTTGAGAACGAAGTTGAAATCCGGCAATAGACCCATAAAGCCTATGGGCTCATCATCTTTTTCCGCGATGAGGGTGATGTCGGGAACAACGACAGGCTTAAGGTTATCTCCCAGATACGCAAGTTCTTCATCAGTCAGAGGAATGAATCCCCAGTTTTTTGCCCATGCTGAATTGTATACCTCTTTGAAAATGAGCATCTCTTTACCGAAACGTTTTTTGTCTATCGGCCTGACACGCACCCCGGCCTTCATCGCAAGATCAGCCACCCTGTGGATTTTTCGCGGAAGCTCATCCGGTATGTCAAGGATATAGGCGTACAGGTCTTTTGCTTTCGTCATGCCGAACATCTCCAAGAGGTCATTGTAGTATGGAGGGTTATAGGGAGTCATAAGCATGGGATGGCTGTCAAATCCCTCTATCAGCATGCCGCATTCGTCGTTTGTCGAAAAGCTCATCGGGCCTCTCATGATATCCATGCCTTCCTTTCGGAGGATATCTGCGACTCTGCCAAGGAGACTTGAGGAAATTTTCGTGTTTTCCATGGATTCAAAAAAGCCAAAAAAACCCGCTTTTTCGTCGTGATAATTGATATGTCTCTGGTTGATGATAGAGACGACCCGGCCTGCTGTCCTTCCGTTCTGTTTTGCGAGGAAAAAACGGACAGATGCGTGAAGGAAAAAAGGGTTCTTCTCAGAAAAGAGCTTTTTCACTTCCCTGACCAGGGGAGGGACATATGAAGGGTATGCTGAATAGAGTGTGAAAGGAAGTTGTATAAAGTCACTGAGGTCTCTTGGGGATTTGACCTCAATAACCTCTATCATTATATGATGCCTAGCTTTCTGCCAACCTTTCCAAATGCATTCAGTACGATATCGAGTTGCTCGTCCGTATGGGTTGCCATGTAGCTTGTCCGTATGAGCGCCATGCCCGAGGGAACAGCGGGGGTAACGGCCACATTTGCGAATACGCCTTCATCCTGAAGCATCATTCCCATAAGAAACGCTTTTTCGTCTTCACCTACAATGACCGGGACTATGGGCGTCTCGCTATGGCCTGTTTTGAAGCCGAGGTCACTGAACCCGTTCAGCATCCTGAAGGTGTTTTTCCACAGCTGTTCTCTTCTTTCCGGTTCGCTTTCAATGATATCAATCGCAGCGCTGACTGACGCGACAGATGCAGGCGGGGGACTGGCACTGAAAATCAGGGACCTTGCAAGATGCTTAATATAATGGATTACATCAGACGATCCTGAAATGAAACCTCCTATGGAAGCGAGTGACTTGCTGTAGGTTCCCATGATGAGGTCAACCTCGTCTTCAAGGCCGAAATGCTCTGCAGTACCCCTGCCGGTTTTTCCCAGCACGCCGATTCCGTGTGCGTCATCTACCATCAGCCGGGCGCCGTGCTTCCTCGAGAGCGCAACCACATCAGGCAGAGGGGCGATATCTCCTTCCATGCTGAATACCCCGTCGACAACCACAAGCTTGTCCCTGTCCTCATACTCGGTGAGGACCCTTTCCAGGTCTTTCATGTCATTATGTTTGAATTTCCTGATCTCGCCGAAAGACAGTCTGCATCCGTCAATGATGCTTGCGTGATCCATCTTATCAATAAGCACGACGTCATCTTTGCCTGCAAGGGCTGATATTACCCCTAAATTGACCTGAAAACCGGTAGAAAAGATCAGGGCGGCGTCTTTCCGCATGAAACGCGCGAGTTTCTCTTCAAGCTGGACATGTATATCCAGAGTTCCGTTCAAAAACCGTGAACCCGCGCATCCGGTGCCGTATTTCCTGATCGCCTCGATTGCAGCTTCTTTGACTTTCGGATGGTTTGTCAGGCCGAGATAATTATTGGACCCGACCATGATCATCTTCCGCCCGTTCATGGTAATCTCTGGATCCTGGGCACTCTCGATTGTCCGGAAATACGGATATATACCGTGAGATATGAGTTTTTTCGCTTTGTCGAATTTATAGCACTTCTCAAATATGTCAGCTGATTTTTTTACAGCCATTTGTGGATCCTGTACCAATCCGCCGTCCATTTTATCCCTTCCTTTATTCCGACCTTTGGAAGATACCCCATTTGTTCTCTTGCCTTTTTCGGACTGCATATCCAGTGCGAATGTCTGAAATCCTTTATTCTGTCCCTGTTGATAATCCCCTGCTTGTTTATCCTCTCTCCAAGGAATGCAAAGAACAGCATGGCAGCCTGAGGAACTTTCAGCGGCCTTGCCCTCACATCAAGTGCAGTGGATATTTCTTTTGCTATCTGTTCACCTGAATAGCAGTTATTATCACAGATGAAATATACATTGCCTTCTGCCCGTTCGCTCTCTGCAGATAATATTATACCCTGAACAAGATCATCTACATAGAGTAATGAATAATAACATTTTCCAAGGTCAAAGAAGAAACCTTTTTTAATCATTCTGAAAAGGACAAGCATATCCCTGTCTCTTGGTCCGTATACCGCCGGCGGCCTTAAAATTGTCACCGGGATGACATCCTTAAATTTCAGGACTGCCATTTCGCCTTCAAGCTTGCTTTTCCCGTAATCGGACACGGGTGAAGGGGCAGCGTCTTCCGGAACCGGAGCCCCGTTTTTGCTTGGACCCGCTGCTGCAAGACTGCTCAGGTAGATGAACCTTCTGATTCCCGGATTACGCTGAGCGATAGCATTTATCAGGTTTTCAGTCCCCTTTGCATTGATGTGGAAAAATTCGCCAGGAGTACAGGATTTTGTAATGCCGGCAAGATGAAAAATATAGTCAAATCCGCCGATTACGGGGAGAAGGGAATTCTTGTCTGTACAGTCACCCTTCACGATACGGATATTCAGATTTTCGATCCACCTGAGGCTGGAGGTTTCCCGTGAAAGGCAGGAAAGATCGAACCCTCTCCTGATGAGTTCTGCACATAAATGGCTTCCAATGAAGCCGGTAGCTCCTGTGACAAGAGCCTTCATAAGGTGTCAATATTTTGGGCAATGAAGCAGGGAAGAGTCAAGTCCCTTTTACCGTTTGCGAGTATCCTGACATACCTATGAAATCGGCTACTGATTGCAGGGCACTACGCCGAACCGTATGCATGCAGTCCTGAGAGCAGCAGATTCACACCGAGATACGTGAATATTACGGCCATAAAGCCTATGACAGCCACGACTGCAACCTTTTTTCCTTTCCATCCCCGAATCATCCTTCCATGGAGATAGAAGGCATAAATAAACCATGTGATTAACGACCAAGTTTCTTTCGGATCCCAGCTCCAGTATACTCCCCAGGCCTGATCAGCCCAAATGGCGCCAAAAATCAGTCCGCCAAGGGTAAAGATCGGAAACCCGACAGCGATGCTCTTGTAGGTGATTTCATCCAGCATCTCAGCAGTTACATGGAATTTGGTGATGATTGTCCTGAGCACCGAACCGAACCTCCATATGAGAAAAAGCGCAGCAAGGGAGAGAATCCAGCTCAGGGTTTTCACGAACATGGAGGGGTTGAGAAATGTTGTTTTGAAAAGATAGCTCTTGACAAAGACATCGGGTCTTACTTTGACTTTAAAGGCGAGAAAATCGATACTCATCAAAACCAGGATAACTGAAAAAATACCAAAGGTAAGGGTCCAGAATATGTAGGAAGACTCGGTTCTTTTTTCTGTGGTCATAATGAGGTACATGAGTCCGGTACTGAAGGAAATGGAAAACGCGGCATATGCGATGAAACTCATGGTGACGTGTGCAAGAAGCCAGTTGCTTTTCAGCGCCGGTACCAGAGGCTGAATTTCCTTTGAAACACCGGATAGATCTATGAAGGCCAATGCAAGACCGGCAATCGGTGTGACAAAGGCGCCGAATGAACGGTTCTTGAATTTGAATTCGATTATCAGGTATCCCAAGATCAGGCACCATACGAAAAATATGAGCGACTCGTAAAGGTTTGTAAGAGGCGCTGACTTCCAGATTCCCAGACCGCTCAGGCCGGCAAATTCATTCCACCGCAGAATAATTGCGGAAGTCTGGGCAAGGAACCCTGTAATTGTTATTGCTGTTGCGGTGATGCCGATCTGCTGTTTCCTGAACGCAACAAAGGTTATATAGACAATCATGGCCAGTATGTATGCCATTGTGGATATGCCAAAGAAAAGGGAACTGTCCATCTATTTCCCTCCTTCCGGTTTTTTATTCAGTGACGCGATGACTGTATCGATCTTCCTTTCAAAGGCGGCCCTGTTCTTGTTGGAAGTAGCTCCAATAAGAACCCTGGTGGTGTTTTTGTCTTCGACCAGCTTCACCCATATTTTCCTGTGGCTCATGAAAAAGGCGACAAAAAGGCCAACGCTCATGGCAATGCATCCGAAATACACTACCCACACACCCGGGTCTTTTCTTACCTGTAGGCCGGTAAACTCAACCCCCCAGTAATCAAGAAATTCTACCCGGTGTCCACCCGGCAAATGCCATGTCTCCGGATACCTTTTGAGTATCCACCCGGTAAGTTTGTTTTTCCCCCCTTCGGTGAAATCGATAAGCACAGAGGGATTGTTCATCTGATTTGCATAGGTGAAAGTATGTCCATGCTCGTCAATCCTTAACGCAGGGCTGAAGTCAATGATCCTGCCTGTTATGTCGGTGCCGGGAATCTGGAACGTTTCTCCAAACCTCAGGTTAAGTGCAGAGGCCTTCCCGTCCGATGAAACAGCGTTTAATATGAATATCCCCTTGCCGCCACTGTTGGGAACAAGACCGTAGCTTGACTGATAGAACGTGATTCCGCCGAATGTCAGAGGATCGTTGACAGTAATAGATTTTTTCAGTACCTCCTTGCCGTCTTTTATTACGGTGAGCCAGCTTTTATATTCTTTGGGCATGTCTGATTTGCCGTAGAAAGTGACTTCAAAATTATCGCAACGGATTTCAAAATCCAGCGGTATTTCCCTGTCCTTGCCTGAGAAGGCAACACCGGATACCGCACCCTCGGGAAGATTGAGAAACCCGCTGAATCCGAAACGAAGCCCTATGATTGCCCCAATGAGGATTATGAGGATACTGAAATGCGTGATATACACGCCGAGCCTGCTGTAATTTCCTTTCTGGGAGTAAAACTGATAGCCATTTTCTTCCCGGGTTTCCATAAAACGGAAACGAATATTCTTGATCGCTGCCGAAACAGTATCCCTGACTTTTTCAGGGTTGCCCTTTAGCACGATCTCCCTGTTGATCTGAAACTTTTTCAGCTTTTCTTCAGATACCGGCGCTATGGGCTCACGTACAAGTTTCCATATTCCGGGAAGTCTGTCGAGAGAGCAGATGCTTATATTAATGGAAAACATGATTAACAAACCTATAAACCACCATGCGTGGTACATGTCCATGAACCCGAGTGTGAAAAAGATGCTGTACAGGGATGGAGCCAGAGATTGCCCGAAAAGCTTTGCCAGTATCTCCATGTTCTGGGCCGGATCACCCTTTTGTTCCAGAACTGTTCCAACAATAGATGTAAGGGAAATAAGCGCGAAGATGATGATCGCAAGTTTGACTGACGCAAGAAAATCCCAAATGCGGTCAACGATTGTCTTATTCTTTTCCTGTTCCAAGGTACGATTTCCTCTCAAGTTTTATATTCTAAAATTTTTACCTGGACAATAACAAGAAAATTTCAATAGCAGGATGCCGAAAATTCCTTAAGGGAGAATACTTATATATGCCCGGAAGGAGAATCGCATATTCACCCAGTCAAAATCTCTTTCAGGGCTGGGAAGTTTTTGTCATATCTTTATAGAACTGCTTATTTTCAGAAAAAAGGAGCCCGTCCTCAAACTTAATCACACCGGAGAGAAAAAGGTTTGCAAGGGATGCCTCTAGCGAACTGTAGTCATCAGTGCCGGTGAGCATCTGAGACTTTATCTGGTGTGTTTTGCTTTCTCTGATGAGGTTCTTGACGCCGAAGCTGTTGATTATTTTTTCATGGGCGAGAATCCTTCCTTCTCCTTTCTTGAGAGGGACAAGCCTTTGGGAAAGGACAAAAAGAAGATTGTCTGCAAGCCGGTTTCTGATAAGGGTTTGCTGATGGGGAGGGAATATGTTGATAATTCTTTCTATTGTGGATGCAGCGGTGCTTGCATGGACCGTTGCAATTACGAGATGCCCCGTATCTGCTGCCTGCAGCGCAATAGCGAAGCTGTCAGCATCCCTCATCTCGCCGACGACTATCACGTCGGGGTCCTGTCTGAATACGTGCTTCAGGCCTTCATAGAACGATTCGGTATCCAGTCCGATTTCCCGCTGATTGACATTGCTTTTTTTGTGCTTGTGGAGATATTCAATCGGATCCTCAAGTGTCACGATATTGCATCTTCTGTTGTTGTTGATGATGTCTACCATTGCGGCAAGGGTTGTTGTTTTCCCGTGACCGGCAGGCCCTGATATCAGGATCAGGCCCTGTGGGAGAAGGACAAATTCCTTTAACCAGGGAGGCAGGTGCAGTTCCTCGGGAGAAGAGAGTATATCAGTAATGTGACGCAGGGTGATTGAAATGGAATTTCTCTGTTTGTACAGATTGACTCTGAAGCGGCCGATCTCGGGATAGGTTACCGCGAGATCATGATCGCCCTTCTGCGTGAATGTTTCCCAGTCTTTCCCTGACATCAGTTCCTTTGCATACCGTTCACAATCGGAAGGGGACAAAGGGTCCATGGAGGCCCTTTTTATGTCGTTGCTGAGTTTGATGCAGGGAGGAACCCCGGCGGTCAGAAGCATGTCAGTGGCAGGAGACCCCGCAAGATATTTCAGGAGAGACATCAATGGCGCGGCTTTTTTCAGCTCAGCCCTCTGAATCTGTTTTTCGAGAGTCTCCCCGGTGAGACCGGCTCCCGGGTTTGTCAGGAGGCTCTCTACTGCGACCTCCATCTGTGAAGAAGGCACTACGACAGGGATGACCTTTTTCCCGAGAGAAAACTCTATGTCCCGTATGGATATCATATCCCTTGGATTCACCATCGCAAGGGTTATGGAAGTCTCATCATAGCTGATCGGCATGACTTTCATCGATTTTATTTTTTCGAGGGGCATGATTTTCAAGACTTCCGGGGAAATTTCGATTTTGTAAAGATTTGCAGAAGGGATGCCCATCTGCTTGCTCAGGAAGTTCAGAAGGTTATCGTTTGTGATATAGCCCATTTCCACCAGGATAGATCCCAGCTGTCCACCGGCCTGAGCCTGTCTTCTTAAGGCATCTTTCAGCTGATTGCTGTTGATTAATCCCTGTTCGACAAGAAGTTCACCAAGGCGCTGTTTCTTTCTTGCGGGGAATGGCATAAAGTTTTGTACCACTTTCAACTCTTGTTTGTCAATTTGTTTTTGTTGAGTATTGAGAGGGAAAAATCGTCAATTCAAGGGAAAAAATCGGTCCTGTACATGGTATGTTTTATACGCAGCGATGCTATAATGAATTCAACTCAGTTGCTGTCATGATCGCAGAAATGCACGGATGAACCGCAGGGAAATTGTTTCGCTACCATGAACGGTACGGGAAAGGGGAGGCATGAATGAGGATTGTTACGGCTGAAGAGATGCGGGACATAGACGCAAAAACCATTCGTGGGTTCGGGCTCTCCGGCCTGATACTGATGGAGAGGGCAGGGCTTTCGGTTGCCTCCAGAATCAACGAACTGTTCGGCAAAAAGAAGTGTATCGTGATAGCCGGAGGCGGCAACAATGGCGGCGACGGGCTGGTGGTTGCAAGGGATCTGTACAACCAGGGAAGAGATGTGAAGGTTTTTCTTTGCACGCCTCCCGAATCCCTGCAGGGAGATGCACTGGCGCAGTATCAGGCTGCGTTGAACTTTGGGGTGCCTGTACGACCTGTGCAGGAACTTCTGGCCGGACACGCACCGGTAATCGGCCGTCATTCACTCATTGTGGATGCGGTATTTGGTACAGGATTGCGCAGGAAAGTTTCCGGGTTGCTCCTGGAAGTGATCGCATTCATCAATAAGTCTGGATTGCCTGTGATAAGCGTGGATATCCCGTCAGGGATATCTTCAGATAACGGACAGGTTATGGGTGATGCGGTGAGGGCGGATTGCACGGTTACATTTGGTCTCCCCAAACGAGGCCACCTGTTATACCCCGGAGCAGAATATACCGGCAAACTGTTTGTTTCGGATATCGGCTTTCCCCGGCAACTGCTCCTTGCCGGAAAATCCGATCCCGAATTGCTCGAAAAAACATTTGTCTCCGGACTTATGCCTCTCAGAAGCGAATATTCGCACAAGGGAACCTACGGTCATGTGCTTATTGTTGCAGGGTCAAAAGGGAAGACAGGGGCAGCGCTCATGGCGGCAAGGGCATGCCTGAGGACAGGAGCCGGCCTTGTAACGATCGGGGTTCCTGAATCGCTTGAGGGAATTTTTCAGTCGGTCGTCAGGGAAGAAATGGTGCTTGGCCTGCCTGACAGCAGCAGCGGTTTGATTTCAGCAAGGGCATATGAGACAATCCTCGGGTTTCTCCGCAATTCTGCGGACATCCTCGCCATAGGACCGGGCATGGGTGTTTCTGGGGATACAAGGAAACTTGTAAAGAGGCTTGTGGAATATGCGGACTGTCCGATAGTTATTGACGCAGATGGCATCAATTCTCTTGAACACCATCAGGATGTATTGCCCAGGGCAAAAAAAGGTGTAATTCTTACACCGCATCCCGGTGAAATGGCCAGGCTGATACACCGGGGGCAGCACAAGGGGAGACAAACAGTGCTTGACATCCGTGATGAAATAGAGAGGGACAGGATTGCCGTGGCGATATCCTTTGCAGGGGAAACCGGGACGGTTCTTGTCCTTAAGGGGGTTCCGACCATCATTGCTTCTCCTGACGGAAAAGCTTATATAAATTCGACCGGAAATGCAGGGATGGCTACCGGTGGCACCGGAGATGTGCTGACCGGAATGGTGTCCGGATTTCTCGGACAGAACGTCAGCCTGAGTCAGGCCGGGGTTCTCGGGTCGTACCTGCACGGCCTTGCCGGAGATATCGCAGCTGAAAAGAAAGGCCAGCACTCGCTTGTCGCGACTGACATAATCGATGCATTGCCGGCGGCTTTCCGTTCAATGAAACAGGATAATTCTTGCATCATCTGATCTTTATTTTGGATGACCAAGTCGTGTATGTAATTCTGCCGGCAATGCAGATCGTTTTAACTCATGTTGGCATTCAGTACCAATACACGACAACACCGTGTCTGCATGCAGCTGCTGAGTTGTTTTATAATCAATAGGCATGTTCACTGCTATGGATACATTGATTTTTCCCGGGATATTCGGGGCAGCGGTTAGGGCATTTTTTACGCGGAAAGAAGTAGGGGTTGATGCGGAGAAGATCAGCAGGCTGCTTTCTGTCAGGAAGGGTTCTCTTTATCTGCCGCAGCAGAAACATACTGACAGGGTTTACCTTCTTGATGGTGATTTCAGTCCTGTAGTGGCTGATGCCGTGGTGACCCGGCAACGCGGGGTGTTGATAGGCGTGCAGGTGGCTGACTGTGTTCCGGTTCTTCTCCATGACACAAAACACACAGTCATCGGTGTGGTGCATGCGGGCTGGAGGGGCACTGCAGCGCAGATTGTGCAAAAGACTATTGCTGTCATGGTCACGCAGTGCGGGTCCCTTCAGGAGAATGTTGTCATGGCCCTGGGCCCGAGCATCAGGGGCAGTTGCTACGAGGTCGGTGCTGAAGTCAAGGAGGCCGTATACAGGGCAACCGGCGAAGGAGAATACTACGTCCGCAGAGGGGAAAAATACTTCATTGACCTCGCTTCCGTGAACATGCTTCAGGCGATGTCCGCCGGCATCCCGGCGAAAAATATCTGGATATCAGGCGACTGTACCCACTGCAATCCTGAACATTACTACTCTTTCAGGTTCAGCGGAGAGTGCAACGGGAGTCAGGGCGGATTTATTGGGATATTCTGAGACTTCCGGGATGAGAAAGCACTTTATCAGTCACGGTCCCGATGAAACAAAAAAGATCGGGGCAGAAATCGGGAGATTATTGAGGCCGGGTGATGTCGTAGGTCTCTATGGCGAGCTGGGCGCCGGAAAGACTACACTTATTAAAGGTATCGCCAGTGTACTGGGTTTAAATGAGAGGGAAATTGCCAGTGCCAGCTTTACGATCATCGCTGAATACGAAACTGTACCTCCTCTGGCACATATTGATCTGTACAGGGTCGAAAATCAGACTGAGCTGGATGAACTGGGGTTATGGGAATATCTCGGAGGCGACTGCATTACGGTCGTAGAATGGGCGGAGAGGGCTGCTGCATTGCTGCCGGAGGATTTGATTAAGATAACCTTGGAATACTCTGGTGAAAATTCACGGGAGATAGTGATTGAGGGAAATTATGAAAAACATAGGGATAATCTCTAAGACAGGACAACCCGATCCAGTCGAAATACTCCAGAAACTCTTGCCCTGGCTCAAACAAAAGGGGTGCGTGTCATATGTGGACAGTGAGACCGCGGCAGTCCTGAACATAGAAGGGACGCCCCGCACGCAGATACCTTTACTCTCGGATATTATCGTTGTTCTAGGCGGAGACGGCACCATGCTGAGCGCAGCACGGCTTGTTGGTGAAAAAGGGGTCCCTATACTTGGAGTAAATATTGGAGGTCTCGGCTTCCTGACCGCTGTGCACAGGGATGACATATATCAGGTTCTCGATCAGGTTCTTACCGGCGAGTGTTCCGTTGAGGAACGTATTATGCTCAAGGCCTGTGTTATCAGGCACAGTGAATGCATTGCAGATTATATTGTTGTCAACGACGTGGTGGTGAACAAAGGAGCCCTGGCACGGATAATAGATCTCGAAACCTATATCAATCATAATTTTGTCGCGACTTTCAAGGCAGACGGCCTGATAATTTCTACACCGACAGGGTCAACGGCATATGCACTTTCTGCCGGGGGACCTATCTTGTACCCCACTCTGCGGAGCATTATTCTTGCACCGATATGTCCCCATACTCTTACCAACAGGCCGATTGTTCTTCCGGATGAGGTATTGGTCGAAATAGTACTCAAATCCCGGAATGAAGACGTCTTTCTTACCATAGACGGCCAGGTGGGATTCTCTTTGCGACAGGGTGATACTGTTGAGGTACGAAAGTCCGAGTTCAAGGCCAGGTTTTTTGTCCCCTGTGAACGGGATTATTATCATATTCTGAGAACAAAACTGAAGTGGGGAGAAAGATGAGTGCCACCCGTGGCATTTAGCACAGCATGAAGGACGCAAAGGTGCAGGAAAAAGATTTGATCGAGAACCTGAAAAAAAGTATTGCGTTTTTTCAGGCACTGGGTGTTGAAACCCTCCCGATCAGAGTTCAAGAAATGGGCAGAGAGCCAGTCACCATGAGAATGCCGGCCGGAAACCCCAGGGATGCCCTCAAAACCTTACAGGAGGAGATCGGTGACTGCAGGAGATGCAAACTTAGCCAGAAAAGGACGACCATCGTGTTTGGCGAGGGAAATCCGGAGGCCGAACTCATGTTCATCGGGGAAGCGCCCGGAAGGGAGGAGGATTTGCAGGCAAGACCCTTTGTGGGAGATGCGGGGAAATTGCTTACACGTTTGATCGAAAAGATGGGATACAGGCGGCAGGATGTCTACATTGCCAATATTGTGAAATGCAGGCCGCCGATGAACCGCGACCCTGAACCTGACGAGATCGAATGTTGCAGAGGATTTCTGGAAAGTCAGATAACAATCATCAGACCCAAGGTTATTGTGGCACTTGGGAGAGTATCTGCACTCACCCTCATCGGAAATGACAAATTGAAGATAACCGCAATACGGGGTAAGTTTTTTGACTATAAGGGAATACCTTTTATGCCTACCTTCCATCCTGCCTACCTCATCAGAAACCCGAAGGACAAATGGCTGACATGGAGCGATATGCAGGAAGTGCTCGAACGACTGGGAAAGAAAGGATAATGCAGGATGAAGACAACGCTTCTGGGAATTGTTATCCTTGCTGTCCTTCAGTTTCCGCATGTTGCACGTGGAGCAACAGTCGATCGTGTACTTGCGACTGTGGGCGAAGAAGTGATTACCATCGCGGACTACCGGCAATTTGTAAAAGGGATCGGGGAAATACCTCTTGCTGACGAGATTGATGAGGATATTTTGAAAAGGTTTATAGAGGAAAAAATCATCATCCATGAGGCCAGGAAGAAGGGGATAGAGGCAGATGAAGCTGATATTGACCTGGCCATCGAAGAGTTCAAAGCAATGAATAGCCTTTCTGATGAGGATCTGACAGTTTTTTTGCAGGAGGAAAATATCAGCATGAAGGAGTACCGGAATATGCTGAAAGACAGACTGGTAATATCCCGTCTTGTAAGCCTTGA
Organism: Nitrospirota bacterium; assembly: GCA_040754395.1. NCBI lineage: Bacteria > Pseudomonadati > Nitrospirota > Nitrospirota bacterium. The sequence goes on from JBFMCL010000009.1 coordinate 50,593, forward strand.
GGTGGACTCAAAGGTTATCATAGAGGAAAAAGAAATGGAAGATTTCTATCAGACACATAAGAAGGATTTTCTGAGTACCCCGGAAACTCTCAGAATACATGCCATCTTTCTCAGGCTGAACAATGATGCAACGGTTACCGAGATTACTGACCTGAAGAGAAAGGCGTTGAAAATAGCTTCTCTCCTGGATGAGGGGTACAGCTTTGACATGCTTGTGGAAGAGTATTCAGATGAACCACTCAAGAGTCAGGATGGGCTGCTCGGCACTTTCGTCAGAGGATCGCTGGTTGCCCCCCTGGATGGAACAGCGTTTGCCTTGAAGGAGGGGGAAGTGAGCGAACCTGTGTGGGTCAGTGAAGGCGCATATATCCTGAAACTCAAAGAAAGGACCCCGGAGAAATTCAGACAGTATAAGGAAGTCAGAGGTGAACTGCGCAATGCCCTGTATGAACAAAAAAGGGAGCAGATGTTCAATTTTTGGCTTAAAACGCTATGGGAAAAGTCTTCTGTCTCAGTAAAATAAATCAGAAATTATTTCCGTTCATGGTGTTCATGATGCTTGCTGCTGCAGATGCGCAGGCGGCAATGAATGAATATGCACTTTTCGACAAGGGATATAATGCATACCTGTCCTATATGCCGGAAAAGGCAGTTGAAGAATTCAGGACTTTCCTGAAGGAGTTTCCGAAAAGTTCAGCGGCAGATGCTGCCATGTACTGGCTCGGCAAATCCCTCCTCCGGCTCAATTCCGCTGATGAGGCAAAAAACGTTTTTTCTGCCCTGCAGCAGCAGTTCCCGAAGAGTCCTTTTATTGCATATGCGGCACGGGAAATCGCACAGATCGGCAGACCGAAAGATCCCGGAACGCACGGCGTTGTATCAGCCGATGATATGAAGAAGGAGAAGGATATTGCGGATGAAAAGCTGCTGGAAACAGAAAGACAGATCAAGCTCATGGAGGAAGAGATTCTGAACGCAGCAGAGGAGCGGGAAAATCTCAGGGCGCTTCTGGAAGGAGAGAAAAAGCAGTCGGAAGAGTTGCGGTCTGAGATAACCGGGTATGAAACAATTATCTCGTACATGGTAAATTCCTCTTTTGTCCTCACCAAACTGGGAGTCAGGGAGGTGCTCTGGCGGACTGGAAATATCCTCGATGATTATATCAATGAGAACATACTCTATGAAACGGCAAGAACTCTCGGGATATCTGAAGATGCAAAGTATCAGCAGGATATGATCGATACGCACAAGTTCACCCGGCAACAGGCTGAATATCTTGCAAGATTCCTCGCTATCTCCAGCCTCATAAACACGAAGCTCAGGGAAATGCCGGAAGACATTACGGAAGACAGAGTCATTGAGATGCTGGATGTGAGATACGAACAGACTGACAAATATACAAAGATCATGCTCTCGGAGAGACTGATAAAAATGGCAAAAAGCGGAACATCTTTTCAGGACGTTCATCAGTCATATCCTGATGTTGCAAAATTCAGCTTCCGCAGGTTCCATGAGCTTGAGAAAACCATCAGGGACAGAATCCAGAATTTAGGTATCGGGGATATAGAAATTATCTGGTCGGAGGACGGGTATGTGATTGCAAAGCCTATTGTGCGCACACCTGACTTTCATCCGGACAGTGAAGTTCTCCCCGAGACGAAAAAAAGGATAAAAGCCCTTATCGGAGAATTGCTTCGAGAAAAGAAATGAAGCATCGGTCTTGCTATGCAGAGAGACGGCGGGTTCATTATCCCTGCACAACGAGGAGCGGCTACCCCTCACATCTTTCTGACCGTTTCTGTCCGAACAGAAATAAATCTGTAGAATCTGTATGACATATCTGTCAGGACGATTATCGCAAGCGCAGCCATCAGCAGCACAAGGAACGCATCTATCTGGAATGTGAGTGCCTCGGCCTTCGAGGCAGCCTTCAACGCCTTACCTCTGAATATCCAGAGCAGTTCCCACGATGCGGTAAGGGTGGTGGTAAACATGAAGACCATGGGAAGGAAAGTCACCCATGCATACCGGACCTTCCCTGATTTGACGAGAAACATTGTCCCAACCCCAAAGGCAATTGCGGCAAGGAGTTGATTCGCAACGCCGAACATCGGCCAGATGGAGGAAACATTCCCGGAATGAATGAGATACCCCCAGGCACAGACAACCAGAAAGCTCGCACCAAGATTGCCGGGTAACCAGCCGGTCTTTGCAAGTGGCGTGTATATCTTTCCTCCGAGTTCCTGCAGCAGAAACCGTGCGACCCGTGTGCCAGCATCAACCGTTGTGAGGATGAACAGCGCTTCGAACATCAGAGCGAAATTATACCAGTAAGGCATGAGTCCCTTCATGCCCGGAATGCCCGAAAGGATTGAAGCCATGCCAACTGCAAGAGAAACCGCACCGCCCGGTCTCCCTGCCACATCAGTTCCTATCATCGACGAATATTCGCTGATTCTTTCAGCAGGGAAGCCAAAATCCGCTATTGCCTCCAGAGACAGGTTGGTATTGATGGCAAAATAATCACCCGGTATCAGGATAGTTGCAGCGATAAGCGCCATTACAGCCACAAAGCCCTCAACCAGCATTGCACCATATCCGATAAACGGAATATCTTTCTCGTTCATGAGCATTTTGGGGGTTGTCCCTGAAGATATAAGGGAATGAAATCCTGAAATGGCGCCGCAGGCAATGGTGATGAACATAAAGGGGAATAAGGTGCCGGGGATAATGGGACCTCCTCCCTGAGCGAACCTCGTAACAGAAGGCATCTGTATATCTGGCGCAATAAGCATTACCCCGATGGCAAGCAGGAGCATTGTGCCTATCTTCATGTAGGTCGAAAGATAATCCCGTGGGACGAGCAGAAGCCAGACAGGCAGCGCAGACGCGATGAACCCGTATGCGGCAAGCGAAAATACCATTGTGTTTCTTGAGAGGTTGAACAGGGGATCGAGGAATGAACCGGGGATATAATGGCCGGAGAAGACCGCAAAGAGCAGGAGTATGACCCCGATCACACTCACCTCGCCGACTTTCCCGGGTCTGATACGATAGAGGTAGATTCCCATAAACAACGCTATGGGAATAGTAAGTGCAATGGTAAATGTGCCCCAAGGGCTCTTCACAAGGGCATTTACCACTGCCAGGCCGAGACCGGCAAGGGCGACGATAAGAATGAAAAGAATCGCCAGTGCTGCGGCAATCCCGCCCACGGGACCTATTTCATCCCTTGCGATCTGCGCAAGAGATTTCCCTCCCCTTCTTACTGAAGCAAACAGGATTACCATGTCATGCACAGCTCCGCCGACTGTTGCACCTATCAGTATCCAGAGGAATCCCGGGAGGAAACCAAACTGGGCCGCAAGCATGGGACCTATTAGGGGGCCTGCACCTGCAATCGCGGCAAAGTGGTGACCGAAGAGCACCCAGCGGTTTGTGGGCTGATAATCAATTCCGTCGAACAGTTTCTTTGCAGGGGTAGTACGGTTTCGATCAAGGGTGAGGACCTTTGCGGCAAGAAAGGAAGCGTAAAATCTGTATGATATGGCATAGAAACATCCGGCAGCAACAAGCAGCCAGAGGGCGTTCACCTTTTCCGAAGGGTGAATAACCTCTGTTATGACCGCGAGAGACAATGCGACCGCAAAGGAAATGAGAATCCAGATGACCTTTTGCAGCATATGATATCTTATGAATTCCTGTAGAAGCCTCTATCAGGCATCTGATAGACGAAATATTCCGAGTCAACATCATAAAGGGGACTCATGAGGAAATTTACCTCACCCTCATACTTCTGGGCAATCGTCAGCAAGTTCTGATGTATGACATTCCATTCATTCTGGGAATCTGCCTCGAGTATATAAAATGACGGGAGGAGACGAAGCCAGGAATACCCGCGGAACACCTCGATCAATGTATTATTGATTTCTTCGTATTGAGTAACTGTTGGAGTAATCTCCCATGACACGACGAAATGCATTCACTATTGTATCCTCTTTTGTGAGGAAAAAGCTCCCCGGAATCCATCGGTCACTGGTTGCATGAGCCTCTTTGCCATGTGTCCCGGCGTTTGGGTTCTATAACCCGCAAGATATCCGGTATCAGCGTATCCCTGTTAGCAATTGAAATTTCAAAGAGTGTGACATCCGCCCGATTTTTTACCTCGGCAATCAGACCACCGCCTTTCATGGAAATAGTCGCGATGCACATAAGGTCCGAATCAAGAATATCCCTTATCAGTCTCCTGAATACCCCGGACAAGCATTCCATTTTTCCTATTTCGTCGATAATGATCAGAGCAGTATGTTCTGAAAGGAACGGGATAGCAGTGAGGAAGTCCTCAAAACCCTTAACATCTACTCCATACTTGCCTACTCTGTGCGGGCTTTTGATATCTGTGTGGGAGAGTATGCCTCGTGGTCCGGCAAGGCTGATAAGTTCGAATCCCGTTCTGACTCTATCCTGACGTATTTCCGCAGTGTAGAAACCGACCGGATTGAGCACCATCAGATGCCCGGCAAGTTTTCTGATGAGTGTTGTCTTGCCGACGCCCGGTTGTCCGGTAATGAGGATATGCTGTGCAGATACATGCATAAGGATACTCTGCGTATATATACTACCCAGATCCAGTTATAAATAAACTCAAACATCTGATAACCAAGGCATTGCGAGTCCCGAAAGCATTCGGGACGTGGCAATCTCACATGAAAAAACGAGATTGCTTCGTTACACTCGCAATGATTATTATCGCTGGATTTGGGTACTATTCCATTGCTCAGTGCACACTTGTCTGCATGCCACAGGAACGGCTTAGCCTCCTGATCATAGAGCATTTCACAGTCCGGTCTGCACCGCCAGTTTCAGAAAAAAAACCCTATCAGATCATCACTTGACCCTGAAGGCCTCTGTGCCGATCAGTATGACCACTATTGCAGAGAGCACCGCTTTAATCGTGGCAGCAAGGAAGCCGATCAGAAAAGCCTTGCCCCCGGCTTTTTTCAGGTCATCAAAGGATATGTTGAGACCAACCCCTGCAAATCCGATGGCAAAGAATATCTGGAGGAACTGCTTGCCGAAAATGGTTCTGTGCTCCTCGGTGAAAACACCGAGCTCATTCAGTGTAACCATCGCGAAGAACCCAAGAATGAAGAGAGGAAATTTTTCTTTTATTACCTGCCAGGTATTGATCTTTTCCTTCTTCTCTCCGGAGGTCGCCTGCCTGATAACGTAGTACCAGATACAGAAGATAACGACCAGAGGGATGAACCCGACCCGGACAATATTTATGATGTTTGCGGTAAGCAGTGAATCATGCCCATACCATGTTGCAGCAGCCACGAGCTGGGCGGTGTTCAGAATGGCAGTTCCTACCCATGCGCCGAAGACCGGCTCTGACATGCCGAGTGCCTTACCGATATATGGAAATGTAAAGAGGGCTACCGTTCCAAAAAGGAGAATTGTACCGACTGCGTAAAAAAAGTCCCTCGGTTTGGCATTCACGACCGGTGCAACCGCGACCGCAGCGGAAACGCCGCAGATGCCGGTTCCGGCAGCCATGACCCCCATCAATCCATTGTCCTGCTTCATCTTTCTTCCAAGGACTGCTACCATGACTGTGGTGCCAAAAATAAACACCAGTACTAAAAGGAGGGCGAACACCCCGACTTTCAGGAGATTCGACCAGAGATAATAGCCGCCGAGCAGGATAATTCCGGGCTTGATAACAGGCCGTGCGATGACTGCCCCTGGCTGAAAGATCTTCGGGAGCCCGATTGTATTCCGTATGAGCATTCCTCCCAGCAGAAGGATTGCAACATAGGTAAGCTGGAACTGTATCATCCTTTCACCAAACCGGAACCTGGACTGAATTTTTTGTGTTGCCGCGAGAGCCTCGTAATCCTTTTCTTTGAGGAAATACGGTTTCTTTGGTTTTTCCTTTATCTCGCCACGCTCGAATGCAGCGACTTTATCCTGATACTTTGCCTCGCCCGCAGCCTTATATTCAGAATACGGCAAAAAGACCCCGCCTTCTTTCTCAGACGCCTTCAGGATCTTTTCCGACTCCTGAAAATTCTTCTGCCATTTATGTATTGACTGGTCCCACTGGAGGGCCAGCCATCCCAGAATGATACAAAGAATAAAACCCGGTACATACTTTATGATACCGCCATTCGTATCTTGCATTTATCGCCCCCCGTTTAAAAGAACAACGATGTAAATGTTTTGGATGTGATGACCCCGGTCAGCCCCAGAATGACTGTTATTGCGGCCAGGATAAGCACCCAGATGTCCTCTTTTCGTTCAGCGGAAAAAACTTTTTTTGCTTTCTCTTCAAATTCTCTGGTTTCTGCCATTTCTTTCCTCCATGAAAAATTTCAGAGAAGTGTTCTCACTGGAGAATAAAGGTTCACTTCATCACCAGGACCGGTACCGGTGAATGCTCAATAAGGCGTGCGGTGACGCTCCCGAGGGCGAACTTTTTTGCCCCGTGCTTGCCGTGAGATGCGGCAATGATCATGTCGGCGCCTTCCTTTTTTGCGACGGCAATGATTGATTCTGCAGGACTGCCGGTCTCTGAGATGACTCTTGCATTGACTCCTTCTTTCTTGAACCTCTCCATGGCCTTTGCAGTAATGGTGGTTGACTCTTTTACCTGGAGTTCTCTCACCACGTTGCAGTCGATTTCAGTGAGACCTATAGGACAGAAATCTTCCATAATATTTACACAGATGATCTCGGTTTCTTCCTTTTTTGCATACTCAATGGCCTTTTCGATCGCCTTCTGGGCGAAAACTGACCCGTCATCTGCCACAACAATCTTCTGCACTGTTCACCCTCCTCTCATGGTTGAAGTTGGTATTTACTACTTCATGAGCCGCAGGACGATTACCACTGCAATAAACGCTGCAAGCCCGATCCCTTCTGCGATGAGGACGATGAGCGCAATCCTTCTCTGGGACGGGGTCATCCTGAGCCAGAACCTGTCGAGAAACCACTTCATGAACCTTCCGCGGCCTGTTTCCATGGCCATGTAGTTCTGCAGGCCTCTCAGCCAGTAAGGCACATCCTCATTGCGGAGGATATCGCCGTAAACTTCTACCCTTGTCATCGCCGGCTCAAGTTCATTTATGGAAAATTCTATCACATCTGAGTCAAATATGTAATTGATCGTCTTTTCCCTGAGGACCACTTCCAGTTTCATCTGGCGGGAATCATTTGTACGGTCATCATAAAGCGTAATATCGTAGATGCCTTTATCAGAACATTTGAGATCCGTTATGTACCATGCGGGATGCAGCCTCAGAACCTTTTCAGGTACCAGGAAAAAAGCCTTTGCGGTTTCGAAAGGAGCCCTGATATCCACGGCATTCATGGAACAAAAAGCGTAGGTACTCTGAGATTCCGGAATATCTTCTCCGGAAGACGAAAGGAACGTATCTTTGCAGAAAAAGTCTTTTTGGGGTTTACGCCGAGGATCAGCAGGTCATAGTCATGTGCAGAAACCTCCTTCGCAATTTCTTCCTCAGGAGGCCCGCAGCGAAGGACTATTTTATACGTCAGCCCCGCGGAGTCTGCCGCCTGCGTGAATTTGTGAATGATCTCTTCTGCCTCTTTTCGCAGTTCCCTGTCTATATGTTCTTTGTATTCAATCCTCCCCACTGCATAGATCTCGTCCGCAAATTTCTTCAGGTAAGGGTCAATCACGTGGAGGGCGGTCAGGCAGGCATTGCATGCCCTTGTTATCTCTATGGCATACCCGATAGCGTTCGCTGTTGCCTGTTCACCGTCTATGCAGAGAATAATGTTTTTCAATGGAGCCATCCCCCGAGTGTTGTATTGATCTTTATATATTTTATTTCTTATCGTACTCAGCACAATTATATCAGGTTTCGAGGGAGTGGACTGTATTCTCCTTATGGGTACTGAACAAGGAATGTTCTGACTGACAAAAAGTCTTTTTTTGAGGTAAAATCATTCCAATGAAGACATTTGATGAAGTTGTAGACTTCCACGGGCATGCATGCCCCGGCCTTGCGCTGGGATACCGTGTTGCACTGGCCGCGCTGAAGGAATTTGGACATCGTTCAGAAGATGAAGAACTGGTTGCGATTGTCGAGAACAGCTCATGTGCGGTTGATGCGGTTCAGGTCGTTACCGGATGCACATTCGGCAAGGGGAATCTGATCTTCAGGGATTTCGGGAAACAGGTGTATACTTTCATCAGAAGACCTTCGGGAAGGGGGATCAGGATTACGGTAAACTGGACCCCTCCGAGAGAAACGGGCAAAGAAAAGGAAATGTGGGACCGCTATATGAAAGGTGATAATTCCGAGGAAGTCCTGCATACCGTGCATAACAGGAAAGCAAAAAAGATCAGGCATGTCCTGAGCGCCGGGGATAGTGATCTTCTGAAGATATCGAAAGGGAAAATGTCCCTCCCGGAAGAAGCGGGAATCTATCCGAGCCTTACCTGCGCGCTCTGCGGGGAAAAGGTGATGGAACCAAGGGCAAGGGTGAAGGAAGGAAAGTGTATCTGCATTCCGTGTTTCCAGAAGAAATGAATCATGGTATGAAGCTGGAGGGTATAGTAATATTGAAATCCGGAGATGAACATGAAAGATATCATCACAAAAGCTGAGATTCTGATTGAGGCCCTGCCGTATATCAGGAATTTTTTCGGAAAGACATTTGTTATTAAATACGGTGGAGCTGCACAGGTAAAGGACGACCTGAAGGAATATTTCGCCAAAGATATCGCCATGCTGAATTTTATCGGTATCAGGACAGCAGTCGTGCATGGCGGAGGGCCCAAGATAACCGCCTATATGGAAAAAATGGGCAAGACACCTACCTTTGTCCATGGACAGCGCGTTACAGACAAGGAGACCATGGATATCGTGGAAATGGTCCTTGGTGGTCTGGTAAACAAGGAGATCGTTTCCCTGATCGCGAGTCATGGCGGCAAGGCGGTCGGGCTGAGCGGGAAGGACGGTGGTCTTATTAAGGCAAAAAAGAAGCTGATACCGAAATCATCAGGAACTGGAACTGATGAGCTTATTGATATCGGTCTCGTGGGAGAGGTGACTGATGTTGATCCGCAGATCATCATCAGCCTTCAGAAGGAAGGTTTCATCCCTGTCATATCTCCTGTCGGAGTGGGACCAAAGGGAGAGACCCTCAACATCAATGCCGATTATGTGGCAGCTTCGGTTGCCTCGGCATTGACCGCTGAAAAACTGATTCTTCTGACTGATGTGCCCGGACTCATTGATGCACACGGGGCAATCCTTTCGACCCTCAGGAAGCAGCAGATTAAGAAGCTTGTCGACAACGGTACGATCAGCGGGGGGATGCTGCCGAAGGTGCAGGCCTGTCTGAGGGCAATCGAAGGAGGTGTCCGCAAGACCCATATAATCGATGGCAGGGTTCCCCATTGCCTGCTGCTCGAGATTTTCACCAAAGAAGGCATTGGCACGGAAATCCAGAAATAAGAAGCGGCTTTTCCTTTTTGTCTCTCTCTCCCTTGGTGTTCTGGCCCTCTATCTGTTGCTGGTCCCAAATGTCTCGCGTTTGAAGAAAGAGAACCCCCAAAAGACTTCCTTTATGGAATATCGGGAGAACGAGTGGAAACGGGAGGGGAAAAAATACCGGATTCAGCAGAAATGGGTTCCCTTATCGCGCATATCCCCGTATCTCATAAAAGCAGTGCTTATTGCGGAAGACGACAAGTTCTGGAGCCATGAAGGGTTTGATTACGCTGCGATGCAGAAGGCTCTCGAAAAAGATATCAGGGCAAAGAAGTTCAAGTTGGGGGGGAGTACGATAAGCCAGCAACTAGCAAAGAATCTCTATCTTTCTCCCGCAAAAAATCCTGTCAGAAAAATCAGGGAGGCGATTATTACCTGGAGAATGGAAAGGATGCTATCCAAAAAACGTATTCTCGAACTCTATCTGAACGTGGCCGAATGGGGAGACCGGGGCATATTTGGCATCGAAACCGCCGCATTGCATTACTTCGGCAAACCGGCATCTGATCTGAATCCGGAAGAAGCGGCACGACTTGCTGCGGTTCTGCCTAACCCGAGAAAATTTAATCCTCTCGGAGAAAGCAGATATGTCCTGAACAGGTCGAATCTGATATACAGCATAATGGTAAGACGGGGGATTGTTGTGCCGGAATATCAAGAAATTGTTGAGGAAACCGCCGGACAGGCGGAGGAGGAGCCGACGCAGGAAATAATGCCTCCTCTCAAGGAATCTCCTGTAGAAACAGCGGAACCTCACATGCCTCCGGCCAGATAACCGGATATTACTGCTCCAATACTACACATGCGATTCCGTAGTCATGCTCATGACTCATGCTCAGGTGGGCTTTTGTTATCTGTTTTTTTCTGAAAAAATCCTCAAGTCTTCCGCTGATTTTCAGAAAAGGTTTTCCGTTTTCGGAGTTCCTTACTTCTATCTCGTTCATGGAGACGAACACATCTGATGAAATGGCTTTTATGAATGCCTCTTTTGCGGCAAAACGGACAGCAAGCGAGAGGTAGGGGGATTTTTTCTGATAACAGTAGGCAATCTCTTCTTCAGTGAAGACCCTCTGAAGAAACCTCGTGCCCCATTTCTCGGTGACTTCCCTTATCCGTTCAATCCTGACGATATCAATGCCGATGCCGAAAATCATAAAAAAATTGTGCGAAAGCTCCTCCGGATGTTCATAAATCATAATCTGAATTTTTTCAAGAAAGCAAGTTTTTTTATATAAATAGCATACTTGTACGTTTTTGTTGACAGGAATATGCCAACATAGAATATAATTGACAGGCCAGAATATTTACTATTAAACTAAATTATCCTTGACAACTATGTATGTCCTTAATATAATTAAGAAAAATCGAGGCAGGTAATTTATGACAAAGGCAGATTTAGTTGAGAGAATATTTGAGAAGATCGGACTCTCCAAAAAGGAGGCTCAGGAGATTATCGAAATACTGTTTGATACAATGAAACAGACATTTATTGAGGGCGAATCAGTAAAGATATCAGGCTTCGGCACATTCAATGTTAGACAAAAAAACGCACGAAGAGGACGCAATCCTAAAACAGGGAGCGACCTTGAGATTACCCCGAGAAGGGTGATTACATTCAGGGCCAGCAACCAGCTGAAATCGGAAATGGTAAAACAGAATGTATAAGTCTGCTCCGGAAAGAGTCAAGCCTCACATACATTTCCCGGATAAACTTTTCTATAAAATCGGAGAGGTGAGTAAAATTTTGGGGGTTGAACCATATGTGCTCAGATACTGGGAGACAGAATTCCCTTTTCTTAAACCCAGAAAAAACAAATCAGGGCAGAGGGTGTATGTAAAGAAGGATGTTGAGCTTCTTCTGGCAATAAAAAATCTGCTGTATCAGGAGCGGTATACGATAGAGGGTGTCAGGAAGAGGCTTGGACTCGGTCCTGCAGAAACTGAAAATAAACCTGAACAGGAGTTGCAGAAAAAGGAAGTTCGTCAGCCTGCCAGAGTAGTCGAACATATCAAAAAAAGGCTCAGGGATATACTGAGTCAGCTTCAGTAAAATCATTACAAATCGGGGCGTAGCGCAGCCTGGTAGCGCACTCGCTTGGGGTGTGAGTGGTCGGCAGTTCAAATCTGCTCGCCCCGACCATTTTACAAAAAAAGATCGCATGCCAAAGACATTGCGAAGGGATTCACATATCCTCATGAAGGCATGCAGTCGATCTTTTTCAACAGTTGCAGAAGTCATTTTCAGGTTGCCTCAACGGCATGGATACGTCTGCTCTTCAGATCAGGTGTATTTATAGCCCGGACAGGCTGTAAGATGGCAGAGGGAAGAACAACATATGCACGCGTTTCTTAACTGGTTAGTTGATACGATCAGCACTTTGGGATATCCGGGAATAGTGTTCCTGATGTTCATTGAGAGCACGTTTATTCCTCTTCCTTCGGAACTCGTCATACCGCCCGCAGGGTATCTCATATCAAAGAATCAGATGAGCTGGACAGGCGTAATTCTGTCGGGTACAGTCGGAAGTGTTCTGGGCGCCCTGTTCAATTATGCTATTGCGGTATATCTCGGAAGGCCCTTCATACTCAAATACGGAAAGTACTTTGGGGTTTCAAAGGCGCATTTTGAAAAAGGAGAGAGTTTTTTTCTCAGACACGGACATATCAGCACATTTATCGGGAGACTTATTCTGGGTGTCAGACATTATATTTCTTTTCCTGCCGGACTCTGCAAAATGAATATCCTGCAGTTCTGCTTCTATACCGCGTTTGGTGCAGGCATTTGGGTATGGATTCTCGCGTATATCGGGTATTTTGTGGGGAACAACAGTGAAAAGATCATGGAAGCAAGCAGGCAGTGGACTGTATATATCGTCATCGCATGTGTGTTCCTGATTGCGTTCTATATATATTGGCATAAGAAAAAACGGAAACATTAGACTCTGCCATGCGTTTTTTTGCTGACCTTCATATCCATTCCAGATATTCACGTGCGACAAGCAGAGACATGTCAGTTGAAGGGCTCTGGAAATGGGCACAGATAAAAGGGATCACGGTTCTGGGAACCGGTGATTTTACCCATCCGAAATGGCATCAGGAACTGAAAGAAAAACTTGAATATTGCGAAAATAATATTTTGAAATTAAAAGATAATAGCAGTGTCATTGATGTTCCACAGTCCTGTAAGGGAGAGGTTCGGTTTGTGCTGACGGCAGAAATCAGCTGCATCTATTCCAAACACCGAAAAACAAGAAAAATCCATTGCCTCATACTTGCTCCGGATTTTTCCATAACTGCAAAAATCAACAACGCACTGTCCGGGATCGGGAATCTCTCCTCTGATGGAAGGCCGATACTCGGGCTGGATGCAAAAACACTGCTTCAGATTGTGCGGGATATCTCTGACGAAGCCATGCTCATACCTGCCCATGCCTGGACGCCGCATTTCTCGGTTTTTGGTGCCAGTTCAGGATTTGACTCACTGGAAGAATGTTTTGATGAACTGGCGCCGCATATCCACGCAATAGAAACAGGGTTGTCTTCAGACCCGGCAATGAACTGGAGGGTATCCTCACTTGACAGGATAACGCTGGTCTCAAATTCGGATGCGCATTCGCCCGCAAAACTCGGACGCGAAGCAAACATCTTTGAAACGGACCTGTCTTTCAAGGGATTAACGGATGCGATCAGGCACAGAAAGGGATTTAGTGGAACAATAGAATTTTTCCCTCAGGAAGGAAAATATCATTATGACGGGCACAGGTCATGCGGAGTGAATCTCTCCCCTCAGGAAACCATTGAAAACAATTATCTCTGTCCGGTATGCGGGAAAAAAGTGACTGTAGGAGTGATGAACAGGGTGGAGAAACTGGCAGACAGGGTAAACGGTCTTAGACCTGAAGGCGCACCTCCTTTCTATCCTCTCATCCCGCTTCAGGAGATCATCGGGGAGACGAAGAAGGCAGGAGTGAACAGCAAGACGGTGATCAGGGAATATTTCCATCTCATCGGGGAACTGGGCAATGAATTCGGAATCCTTATGGAGTTGCCGCTTGATGACATAGAGCGCGCAGGAGGGTATCTATTGAGAGAGGCTATACACAGGGTGCGGTCCGGAGATGTCCATATTGTTCCGGGCTTTGACGGGGAATACGGAAAAATAAAGATTTTTGAGTCGGTCGAGAGAAAAAAGATCAAGGGACAGGCAAGACTGTTTTGAAGCAGGGGCACAGGGATTCAAGGCAAAGGAAACGCGCGCATGCACGCAATGGTGAGTAATATGCATCCGGCATATTGATATCACGTGCGCTGGCTGCAGAAAGGTTGAAGCATGAAAAAAATAGCTATTTATCCCGGGACTTTTGACCCGATTACGAACGGACACCTCGATCTGATAAAAAGAGCACTCAGGACATTTGATGAGGTTATTATTGCTATCGCCCCGAGCCTGAAAAAGCAGCCTCTTTTTACCATTCAGGAAAGATTGCACTTGATTCATGAGGCAGTGGACGGACTGGGAAGGACAAGGGTGGACACATTTCACAGCCTTCTCGTTGATTATGCAAAAGAACAGAGGGGAAGCGCGATTCTCCGCGGCCTGAGGGCGATGTCTGACTTTGAATATGAGCTGCAGCTTGCCCATATGAACAGGAGGCTGAACAAGGATATCGAGACGGTGTTCATGATGCCGAGTCAGGAATACAGTTACCTGACATCGAGTATCATTAAGGAAATCTCCTCATTCGGAGGTTCCGTGAGAGGGCTTGTCCCCAAAGCAGTCGAGAAGGCGTTACGGGAGAAATACCGCAGGATGAAGTATCCGAAAGGTTGAGCCGTCAGGTCGAAGCCCCCTAAGCCTTTATTATTCATAATTTTTTTTCTCAATACGGAAGATATGCAGTATCTCTTCTGCTATTCCACGCTTTATGAATAATCCGGGTAAGCACAGGAAACGCGCAATTCGGACATAGTTTTCTGAAGTATCACAGGCTTTCTGTGAGAAACGGCCGGTTGTTACACAGAGTTCAGAAGCTGAATGGCGTTTTCCCGCAAAATGCGTTCTTCCGCAGCTTTCCCGAGCTGTAATCCTCTCAATAACGCCAAAGTCTTTTGCTGTTCTGTCCAGGGAGAATCAGTGCCAAAAAGAACATATTCCGGGGGATGAAGTGAAATAATTCTTTTTGCGGAGGCACTGTCCAGAAACTCAAGCGAGAATGATATCTCCATATAAATCTGTTTTCCGAGCAAAAACTGCTCGACCTCCTCCCATTGTTTCCATGATCCGAGATGTGTAGTAACCAGTTTGAGAGAAGGGAAGTTTTTCAAAATCCTGAAAATCTTTTCCGGATCTGCTATCGGGGTAAACGGAAACGCAAAATCGAACCCGGTATGCATTACGAGAAGCAGATTCTCGTCAGATATTTTTTTGTAAATCGGGAAGAGCTTTTCCTCGTCAATGGTAAAATTCTGATAGTAGGGATGGAATTTTATGCCTTTGAATCCCTCAGCTTTTATTTCATCGATTCTGCTGATATATTCCGGGTCATACGGATGAAAAGAAGGAAATGGAATAATTCTTTCTGATCTTACCTGCTTGCACCATTCCAGGATCGAGTGAAATTGCGGGGGTTTGGTGGCGATATTGCATACCACGCTTTTTTCGATCCCGCAGTCGTCCATGGAAGAGAGAAGTGAAGATATTTTGCCGTCGAGATGGGCTTTGATACCGCCTTCCTCTTCGAGCATCCTGATTACCCTTTCAGACATATTATCCGGAAAGGCATGGGTATGGAAATCTATAATTCCTTTCATTGTACAGATATTCTACACGTATCATTCTGACAATTGGTAGGGGGAAAAATGAATATCATTTCCTGTACTGTTTCTACTGTATCGCGAAGCAGTGCATGCAGCAACGCATTTTGTCTGATATTAGTGGTATAATGAGAAAATTTATCTGCATAAAAAAGGGCAAAGGAGTATCTTCAGGTGAAACAGAATCAGGCGAATAATATAATTGTCATGTTGGGTGACGATGCAATCGGAAGGGGGGCAATAGAGGCAGGCATATCTCTGGCAACAAGCTATCCCGGAACTCCTGCGACACAAATCCTCGAATATATCGCACGTAATTTCGCGGGCGAAGTGGAATGGGCAGTAAATGAAAAAGTAAGTCTGGAAACTGCAATCGGCGCGTCCTATGCGGGAAAAAGAGCGTTATGCTCCATGAAACATGTAGGACTCAATGTCGCATCAGATGCGTTAATGACAGCGTCATACCTCGGGATTAAAGGAGGGCTGGTCCTCGCGGTATCTGATGATCCGGGCGCATTTTCTTCGCAGAATGAACAGGATTCCCGATTCTATGCAAAATTTGCAAAAATACCATGCCTTGAGCCGTGTGATTCACAGGAAGCCAAGGACATGACGATCATGGCCTTCGAATTATCCGAAAAGACAGGGCTTCCGGTGATGTTGAGGACATTGACAAGGATTTGCCATGCCTACTCACCGGTCAGGTGGGGGGATGTTCGTGAACAGAATCCTCTTTCATTGCAGAAAGACCCCGGGAACATGATTGCTATTCCGAGCAATGTGCTGAGATGTCACAGAAATCTGATTGCAAAACAGGAAGGATTAAGAATCTGGGGCGAAGAAGCAGGGTTGAACAGGGTTTTTCAGAATGGACAGAAAAAAGGAATTATAGCCTGTGGCATCGGATATGTCTATGCAAAGGAGTACGGCCCTGAATATGCGGTTCTCAAGATATCTTATTACCCTTTTGCCGAAACATTGATTAAGGATTTTGTTGAGGGGCTTGAAGAGGTCTGGGTTTTGGAAGAAGGCGAGCCCTTAGTGGAAGAGATCGCGAGAAGATATTCCAATAAGGTGAGGGGGAAGATTTCCGGGGAAATCAGCATCACAGGGGAACTTGGCCCTGATGTATTAGCGGAATATGTTCCTGACTGGGATACAGGTCAGCGCAGTCATAAGCCTTCGACGCCCTTGCCTGCAAGACCGCCCATAATGTGTCCGGGTTGTCCGCATAGCAGGTTTTACGAAGCGCTTAAGGCAGCGCAGCCGGCATTCACCGCCGGCGATATAGGCTGCTATACCCTTGGAGCAAATCCGCCCTATCAGATAGTAGATACCTGCCTCTGCATGGGGGCCGGCATCAGTAAGGCGGCAGGGATTGCCAAGCAGGGTGTGAAGAGAGTGGCGGCAGTGATTGGTGATTCAACCTTTATTCATTCCGGAATCCCTGCATTGATCAATGCAGTGTATAACAAGGCGGATATCCTTGTGCTTATTCTGGATAATTCAGCGGTTGCGATGACCGGGAACCAGCCTACACCGGTAACCGGCATTACCGCAAAAGGAGAAGAGGGGGGAAAAATCTCTCTTGAGGAACTCTGCAAGGCCTGCGGCGTGAAATCGGTCGAAGTTGTCGATCCTTACAATGTCGAAAAAACAGAAGCGCTGCTGAAAGAAAAGCTGGATGCCGACGGAGTGAACGTCATTATTTCACGCAGAGCCTGTGTGTTTGTGACGAGGCGCCTCATGAAAATGAGGAGAAAAACTATAAAGTATACACCTGCTGAGAAGAAAGCACAGTAACTCCGGCTTTTTTCAGCGCTTTTTTCCCTTTGCTGATGCTGTCTGTGCGTAGTACCACAATCGCCTTTTTTCCGCTTTTTTCGACAAAGGCGTACATGTATTCGACATTTATATCGGCATCGGTCAGAATTTTAAGAACACTCGCAAGACCTCCGGGACTGTCGGGAACGCCGACAGCGATTACGTCGCTTTCCCTGACGGTGAAGTTGCTCTTCGCAAGAACCTTTTTTGCGTTATCCGGATCGGGGACAATCAGACGCAGGATTCCAAAATCTGAGGTGTCAGCGATTGAGAGGGCACGGATATTGATATGTGCCTTTGCGAGGACATTCAGCGCTTCCCACAATCTTCCTTTCTTGTTCTCCAGAAACAGGGATATCTGTTTTACTTCCATTGCAGTCTCCTTTATAATTGACGTTTGTCTATTACCCTTTTTGCTTTGCCTTCGCTTCTCGGAAGGGTTTTCGGTTCAACAAGCGTAACCTTTACCCTAAGACCGATCGAGTTTTCAATGTGTTTTTCGATTTTTTTCCTTGCTTCTTCAAGATGCCTGACTTCATCCGAGAATAACTTCTTGGAAGTCTCCACCTGGACCTCGATCTCATCAAGATGCTGTGGCCGCGTTACGATGATCTGATAGTGCGGCTCCACTTCTCTGACCTCAAGAAGCGCTTTTTCGATCTGGGAGGGGAAGATGAGAACGCCCCTTATTTTCAGCATATCGTCCGTGCGTCCGGTGACCCGGTCCATCCTTACGAGAGTCCTTCCACATTTGCAGGGTTCTCTCCTCAAAGTGGTGATATCCCTCGTCCTGAAGCGTATCATCGGCATTCCATCGCGGGTTAACGTGGTGAGAACCAGTTCTCCTTTTTCACCGTCAGGGAGAGGCTCGAGCGTCTCGGGAGAGACAACCTCGGGATAGAAATGGTCTTCAAAGATGTGGAGGCCGTTCTTTTGATCACATTCCTGGGCTACACCCGGACCTATTATTTCAGTGAGCCCGTAAATATTCAGTGCGAGCAGGCGGAACCTCTTTTCGATTTCATCACGCATTCTGTCGGTCCACATCTCCGCACCGAAACATCCCGCCTTGAGTTTTAATTTTTTTCTGTTTATGCCTGCTTCTGCAACTGCTTCCGTGAGATACAGTGCATACGAAGGGGTGCAGGTGAGGATGGTGGAGCCAAAGTCCTGCATAATGTCGAGATGTCTTTTTGTCTGGCCTGCAGACACAGGGACTACAGTCGCACCGATCCTCTGGGCTCCGTAGTGCACGCCAAGTCCCCCGGTAAACAAACCATACCCGTATCCGTTCTGGATAATATCATCTTTTGTTGCTCCGCACATCGTGAGGGCCCGGGCTACCACTTCACCCCAGATTTCAATGTCCTTTCTTGTATATCCTGATACCGTCGGCTTTCCTGTTGTTCCGGAAGAGGTATGCACCTCGACTATTTCCTTGCGCGGAACCGCGAACAATCCGAAAGGATATCCTTCTCTCAAGTCAGTTTTTGTGGTGAACGGCAATTTTTTTATGTCTTTAAGGCTCCTGATGTCAGCAGGTTTCACTTTGCTTTCGCCAAACCGTTTTTGGTAATAGGGAACATTCTTATATGCACGCCTCAGGATTGCCCTCAATCTTTCGATCTGCAATTTTTCCCGTTCCCCGATGCGCATGCATTCTGCTTCCTTATTCCAGATCATTTTTCTCTCCTTATCCGCTTTTTCTTTTTGCCTTCTTTCCCGGGGCAAAAAAACGCAGCTTTTCATTCTTCAGAAGCTTTCTGGCTTTTTCGATGTCGCTCACATCAACTATCAGGAAGGCTTTTTTTCTTGATTCCAGGATCAATACATATGCGTTCTCTATATTAATTCGTTTTTTTGACAAAATCGTGGCGACTTCATACAATCCTCCGGGACGGTCCACAAGCTCGATTGCGAGTACTTCATTGGAAGAGACAGTAAACCCCTTTTGTCTGAGTTTTTGATAGGCAGGTTCAAATTTATCGACGATAAACTTTATGACCCCGAACCCGTTTGAACTCGCGATGTTTATTGCGAGAATATTCACGCCTTCTTCGGAGAGAACCTTGGTGATTTTCCTGAGTCTCCCGGGCTTGTTCTCGGAAAAGATGGAAAGCTGCCTTAATTGTTCCATAAGGATCTCCTTGTACAGATGACTAAGGTGCCTGCATCTGTTCTTACAATGTTCTTTTATCGATGACTCTTATAGATTTTCCCTCGCTTACCGGCAGAGTGCCGGGTTCAAGAAGTTCCACCTTTGGTCTTATAAGGATTTCTGATCGCAGTTTTTCTGTAATCTCGTTTTGCAGATTTACCAAATGCTCCACTTTCCCGTCGAAGAGTTCCTTCACAATTTCCACTCTCACGGTCATCTGGTCATAAGACTCAAGGACGATCTGGTAATTCTGCGCAACGGCCCTCACGCCCATTAAGACACGCTCGATCTGCTGAGGGAAGATGTTCACCCCGCGTACAATGATCATGTCGTCTGTCCTGCCTATGATGCGTGAGATCCTGCGATGGGTTCTGCCGCAACTGCATCTGCCAGGAAGAATCATGGTGATGTCGCGTGTACGGTAACGCAGGATAGGCATCGCTTCACGGCAGAGGGTAGTAAGGACAAGTTCACCCTTTTCCCCCTCAGGCACCGGTTTACCAGACTCAGGATCTATGATTTCCATGATGAAGTTGTCTTCCCAGAGATGCATTCCGTTCTTTTCCCTGCATTCAAACGCAACTCCCGGACCGTTCATTTCAGACAAACCGTAGGAATTATATACATCAATGTGAAAGAACTTTTCAATCTTTTTCCTCGTCTCTTCAGAATAAGGTTCGGAACCGAGATATGCCCTCCGGAGAGCAAAGTCTTTTTTCGGATTCAGTCCTTCGTGCTGCATTACACTGGCAAGATAGAGTGCATAACTGGGAGTGATATGGAGTGTGGTGGTCCTGAAATCCTGCATGAGGGCAATCTGTCTTTTTGTATTGCCCGGACCTGCAGGAATGACCAGCACTCCCACTTTCTCCGCGCCATAATGCATGACGAGTGCGCCGGTAAAGAGTCCATAGGTCATCATGTTCTGGAGCACGTCATCTTTTTTTACACCTGTCATAACGAGGCATCGTGCGATGAGTTCTGCTGCGCGGTCCACGTCCTTCTTCGAAAAAAAGATGGCTTTCGGTTTCCCTGTGGTTCCGCTTGAAGTATGGAGGCGCACAACCTGTTGTTTTGCAACCGCAAGCATGCCAAAAGGGTAATATTCACGGAGATCTTCCCTGGTAGTGAAAGGAAGTTTCCGGATATCTTTCAGGGACGCGATATCCTTTGGATGAATGTGCAATTCTGAAAAATGGTTTTTATAGAACGGAATATTCTTATAGGCCTGCCGTACAGTCTGCTTCAGCCTTTTAAGCTGCAGTTCTTCCAGAGCCCTGCGGCTGACCGTTTCAATATCTTTTTGCCAGAACATTCCTATACTTTCACCTCGGTAATTTCACGCCCTATCTTGAACGCCGAAAGGTTGAGCTCAATTGTCTTTGCGGGAACAGATTCCCGTATCACCGTTTCCCATGTTGAGATAGTGAAGGGCAGGTACCGGGAAAGCATTCCCATGATGATAATATTGTCCAGTTTCGGGTTCCCAAGCGTATTTGCGATTTCGAAGGCATTTACTGCATCAACGTGAAACCCCATTGCCTCCAACTGGAATTTTATATTTTCAGGATACGGGGCAAGGTCCGGATTGAGCACAGAAGGCATCACTTTTTTCTGGTTGAGTATCACATAGCCGTCAGGTTTGAGAAAGTCTGCATATCGCAGTCCCTCAAGCTCTTCAAGCGCGATAAGAAAATCAGCCTTGCCCTTCCGGATCAAAGGCGAATATACTTCTTCCCCGAAGCGCACATGGCTTGTCACACTTCCTCCTCTCTGTGCCATGCCATGCAGTTCGCTTTCTTTTACCATATATCCCGAGACAAAAGCACACTTGGTTAAAATCGCACTGGCAAGTATTATACCCTGTCCGCCCACACCCGAAAAAAGAACGTTTGTTGTTTCCATTTTCCCTCGTTAATTGCCGGTTGCCGTAAACCGTGATTTTGCCGCAATCGCAAGCTATATAAACAAAATTCCGAAAAACAAGAAAACGGCATAAAAAGTCTATCATTCTATCATATATTCAAATTTCCTGTAAACAGCGGTGAATCGCGCTGTTTAAGCAATCAATTAAGAAAATGCGTTGCATGAAAAAGAGTTTAAAATATTGTTTTCTTGCTCCAAAATGTGATAGTGTTATATCCAGGTTTTTTCGCGCGGTGGACCATGAATGTTGAGCAGATTTCCATATTTCTGGAGAACAAGTCGGGGCGACTTGCGGAGGTAACCTCCGTGTTATCCGAAGCAGGGATCAATATCAGGGCACTTTATCTTGCTGATACCGGGGATTTTGGCATACTGAGGCTCATTGTCAATGATACCGAAAAGTCGCGGCAGGTGCTGAAAGGAAGCGGTTTCACCGTTGAAAAGACGAAGGTAGTGGCAATTGAAGTGCCGGACAAACCAGGGGGGTTATCAAATATCCTGAACACGATAAAGGATGAAGGAATAAATGTGGAGTACATGTATGCCTTCGTCGAGAAGAGCGGAGAGAATGCGATCGTGATATTCCGCTTTGATGAGCTGGAAAAATCTGTCAGCATATTAAGAAAGGCGGGGGTAAGAATCCTGGAAGGAGAAGAACTCTCTGCGCTATAAGAAACTTGAATTGATATATCCGATCCCAAGAATCGTTCGGTACGGAAACCGGAGGGAGGATCGTAACAGTTGCGCATAGTATGAAGTTTTTCCTGTGATATGCAGCATAAGCGTATTTTATGGAACCGGGGAAAAATACCAAGTATCCCTGAATAATTTAATGCAAGGAGGAGATCATGAACAAAGTAACGGAGAAGTTACTGGTAGTGCTGTTAGCGGTCTTGACTGTTGTACTGCTGATCGGAAATGTCCACGCAAAAGAACCGTATAAAATAGGAGCGCTTTTTGCGGTAACCGGTCCCGCCTCTTTTTTGGGAGAACCTGAAAAAAATACTGCGCTCATGCTTGAGGAACAGATTAACAAAGCAGGCGGAATAAACGGACATCCCGTAAAGATTATTATTGAGGATACAAAAAGTGATGAAACGCAGGCAGTTCTCTCCGCAAAGAAACTACTTGAAAATGACAAGGTGCTGGCAATTGTGGGACCGTCTACTACCGGTGAATCAATGGCACTGGTTCCTATTATGAATAACGCCAAAACACCCCTTTTATCCTGTGCGGCAGGAGCCCCGATAACCCAGCCTGTCAGTGAGCGGTACTGGATTTTCAAAACTCCCCAATACGACACCAGCGCGGTAGAGGCAATCTATGAGTACATGAAAAAACAGGGCATATCAAAGGTGGGCATCATCACGATATCGACCGGTTTCGGTGATGCAGGAAGAAAAGCACTCCAGGAAATTGCGCCGAAATATGGCATCACAATTCTTGCAGATGAGAAATATGGCCCGAAAGATTCGGATATGACTACCCAGCTTACCAAGATAAAGGCATCGGGTGCCCAGGCAGTGATCAACTGGTCAGTAGGTCCGGGGCAGGTTATTGTGACGAAGAACTGGCATGCATTGAGGATGGACATCCCGCTCTATCAAAGTCATGGCTGGGGAAGCAAGAAGAACATAGAGCTGGCAGGGAAGGCTGCAGAAGGTGTCATCGCACCCCTTGGAAGACTGGTGGTATGGGAAAAACTCCCTGATAAGCACCCGCAGAAAGCATTATTGAAAAAGTATACCCAGGATTATGAGGCAAGGTATAAAAGCGAACCGGGCACCTTCGGAGGGCATGCGTACGACTCCATCATGATGCTGGTTGATGCAATAAAAAAAGTTGGCCCTAATAAAAAGAAGATCAGGGATTACATAGAGACAAAGATCAAGAATTGGCCGGGGACCGGTGGTGTTTTCAATATGTCGAAGAGCGACCATTGCGGACTGGACAAGAATGCGTTTGAGATGGTTGTGGTTAAAGACGGTGACTGGTCACTGCTGAAATAAATTATGGATTGAACGATTGGGGGGATGACAGCATCCCCCCGATTCTCTTCAGGGAATATCACAATTTGCTTACAGTCTTTTTACAATTTCTTTTTTCAGGTCTTACCGTCGGGGCAGTGTATGCCCTGGTCGGAATAGGTTTCAATATTACCTACAATGCTACGTCCATCATCAATCTTGCGCAGGGCGAGTTTGTTGTGATTGGCGGACTCATGATGTGGTTTTTTTACATATCACTGAAACTCCCTTTTTTCGTATCGGTCGCACTTACCATCTTTACTGCGGGGGTTGTCGGGCTTTTGATGGAAAGGCTGACGATCAAACCCCTGAAAAATCCGGATTTACTGTTGATGATTATGATTACCATTGCGGTTTCGATCGTGTTGCGCGGTATCCTGATGTTCAGCTTCGGCAAGGAGCCCTATGTGTACCCTGCTTTTACGGAGGGAGAACCTTTGAATATTTCAGGGGCCATTATCCAGCAACAGGCGCTCTGGGTCGTGGGCATTACAGGTTTCTGCATCGTGCTGCTGTTTCTCTTCTTTAAAAAGACGATGATGGGAAAAGCAATGCTTGCCTGTGCGGTGAATCCTACTGCAGCGAAACTTGTCGGTATCAATGTGTCGCAGATGGTCATGCTGTCTTTTATATTGAGTGCCATCGTCGGCGCAATCGGGGGCATGGCGATAACTCCCATTTCTCTTATGGAGTATGACAAGGGCCCTATGCTTGCGGTAAAAGGGTTTTGTGCGGCAATAATGGGAGGCCTCGGCAGCAACAGGGGGGCTGTGCTCGGCGGATTTATCATCGGTGTGCTCGAATCCATGACCGCAGGGTATCTGCATTCCGGATCGAAGGATGCAGTTGCTCTGGTTATTCTCCTGATGATTCTCTTCTTCAAACCTTCCGGATTATTTGTCAGTAAAACCATGCTCCAGCTGAGAAAGTTTTAGCCCGTGCAGCATTCTTGTCTGCAGAAGGCGCAAAGGACAAAAAATAGCTCCCTTTACCATGGGGAGAGGAGGGAAGTAAGGATTTACAGATGAAAAAAGAGGATGTGTTGTCCTTGCTGGTTCTTGTCCTGCTCTTTGTTCTGTTTCCTCTCCTCTCGAACAGCTCATATACACTGACCATAGGGATATTTGCAGGAATAAATTCCCTGGTGGCGATAGGCTTATGCATCCTTATGGGATATGCAGGACAGGTCTCTTTGGGCCAGGCAGGGTTTTATGGCATCGGTGCATACGTCTCCTCGATATTGAGCCTGCATGCAGGGCTTCCGGTGATACTCAGCGCGGTCTGCGGAATGATCGTTGCTGCCTTCGCCGCGGTGATACTTGCAGTCCCTGCCCTGAGGTTGAAAGGGCATTACCTTGCAGTAGCCACTCTTGGCTTTGGAGAAATAATTTACATTATCCTGAATGAATGGGGCCCGGGTGGTCCTTCAGGGTTCGGGGATATCCCGCATGTCAGTGTCCTTGGCTATACCCTGGTTTCAACAGAAGAGTATTTTTATCTGATATGGGTTCTTGTGACGGCAGTAATGTTCTTCTCTATCAATCTCATCAAATCAAGAACCGGCAGGGCGTTGAGAGCCATACATGACAGCGAACTGGCATGCAATGCCATGGGGCTGAATGTCACCGCGATTAAAATAAAGGTGTTTATCCTGAGTGCGGTATACGCGTCTCTGGCCGGGAGTCTTTATGCACATTATGTGACATTTATCAGCCCGAGCAGTTTTTCATTGTTTTACTCTATCCTGGTGCTTATGATGGTGATCGTTGGAGGGATTACAAATCTGTGGGGGGCGATAATCGGCGCGGTGGTGATTACTGTACTGCCGGAGCTCCTGAGAAAATTTGAGGAACTGGATGTGCTTGTGTACGGTCTGATTTTGACGCTGACCCTGATGTTTTTCAGAAAAGGTCTGGTTCCCCTCATAGCTGAAAAACTAAAGAAATTCAGAGGTCCCGCTGTTGCTGAGCATTAAAGAGGTTTGGAAAAATTTCGGGGGGCTCATGGCCCTGAGAAATGTCAGTGTTGATGTCACACGGGGAGATATTAAAGCGCTCATAGGACCGAATGGCGCAGGAAAGACAACACTGCTCAATATTGTGAGCGGGGTTCATCAGCCCGATAAGGGCGAAGTAGTATTTCAGGGCGAGAGAATCGTTAACCTGCCGACCTCAAAGATTGCCAGAAAAGGTATCTCACGTACCTTTCAGCATGTTGAACTGTTCGGCAACATGACTGTGATCGAGAATATCATGGTCGGCCGGTATTCGAAAACCAAGGCCGGGTTCTTCTCGTCAGGGTTTAAACTTCCTTCCGTCCTGAGGGAAGAGAAAGAAATTCTTCGAAAAAGTGAAGAGGTGCTTGAGTATGTCAATCTTGGTCACAGAAAAGACGAGGTCGCTTCCAATCTCCCGATCGGGGAGCAGAGGATTCTTGAAATTGGAAGGGCTTTAGCCACGGAACCGAGGCTTGTCCTGCTTGACGAACCTGCCGCGGGGTTGAATATTAAGGAAACGAGCGACCTTGGAAAGATAATAAAAAGAATAAGGGATGAGCTGAAGATAACCGTGGTTCTTGTCGAACATGACATGGAACTTGTAATGAAAATAAGCGACTCAATCACTGTCCTCAACTTCGGTGAAGTGATTGCCGAAGGCACACCCCTCGAAATACAGAGAAACCCGGATGTCATTGTTGCATATCTTGGAGAGGAGGAAGAGGTGCAGAAAGGGTATAATGCTCATACTTAAGAATGTCGATGTCTACTATGGCAAGATACACACCATTAAGAGGGTTTCTCTCCATGTAAACAAGGGAGAGATCGTAACGCTTATCGGGAGTAACGGAGCAGGAAAAACAACCCTTCTGCATACTATATCCGGCCTTATCAGGGCAAGCAGCGGAAGTCTGGTATTTGATGGTCTTGATATCTCGAAACAAAACCCGGATGTCATAGTAAAAAAAGGGATATCACATGTCCCCGAGGGCCGGCTTGTATTTAAACCCCTGAGCACTGAGGACAATCTGTTGCTCGGCTCTTTTCACTGGCATTCACTGAAGAATCGCGCAAAAGTCAGGGATGATATAGAGATGATCTACACGGTGTTTCCCATCCTGAAGAAACGGAGGAAACAGCTGGCCGGGACACTTTCAGGCGGAGAGCAGCAAATGCTCTCTATCGGACGTGCGCTCATGGCACGGCCGAGGGTTCTTCTTCTTGATGAACCGAGCATGGGACTTGCACCGATAGTAATAAAGGAGATATTCAGGCACATTATCGAGTTACGGGATACCTATGGTCTTACGGTGCTTCTGGTGGAGCAGAACGCACGGAGTGCCCTGAGAATCGCGAACACAGGGTATGTTCTTGAGACCGGGAGAATTATACTCCAGGGCCCTGCAGAAGACCTCCTATTGAACAGAGATGTCCAGAGAGCCTACTTAGGCAGGGATGTAGATTACACTATCTGATTCTAAACTAGACGGAGGATGTGTATGTACTGGGAAGGAGAAAGAGAATGCATCAGCAGAGAATCTCTCAGGCAGTTGCAGCTCGAGAGACTTCAGGCCACGGTGTTACGGGTGTACAAAAATGTTCCTTTTTACAGGAAGAAGTTCGAGAAGATGGGAATTGATCCTGACGCCTTCCGCTCGCTTGAAGACCTGAGTAAGCTTCCCTATACCTCAAAAGATGATTTGAGGCTGAGCTATCCCTATGGAATGTTTGCAGTTCCCATGCGCGAGGTGGTGAGGGTTCAGACGTCTTCCGGCACAACCGGTATGCCGACAGCTGTAGGGTACACGCGGAATGACATAAAGAACTGGTCTAACCTTGCGGCAAGAATTCTTGCGGCAGGCGGGGTTAATCAAAATGATATCGTTCAGATTGCCTTTGATTACGGACTTTTTACCGGGGCATTGGGTCTTCATTATGGCGCGGAACGCATCGGGGCATCGGTTATTCCTATCTCGAGCGTAAATACAAAGCGGCAGATTAAAATAATGCAGGATTTCAAGACGACTGCACTCATGTGTACTCCGAGTTATGCCCTCGCAATAGCTGATACCATCATGGAGATGGAAATCAATGTCAATTCTCTCTCCCTGAAATACGGCCTGTTCGGAGCAGAACCGTGGTCGGAAGCAATGCGGAATGAACTGCAGGGGAAGCTTAAAGTCATCGCGACTGACAATTATGGCCTGAGTGAAGTTATGAGTCCGGGAGTGGCCGGGGAATGTCAGGAGCGCAAAGGCCTCCATATCAATGAGGATCATTTCCTTGTCGAGGTTGTGGATCCGGAGACACTCGAACCCCTGCCTGAAGGACAACACGGCGAACTCGTCATCACGACGCTCACAAAAGAGGCGTTTCCCGTAATACGGTTCAGAACCAGGGATCTGACAAGCCTCATCACTGAACCCTGTCCGTGCGGAAGGACATTCGTGAGAATGGATAAGGTTATGGGACGTACCGATGACATGATCAAAATACGGGGGGTTACTGTTTTTCCTTCTCAGATCGAATCCGTATTGTTTGAGATTGAAGGAACAGAGCCTCATTATCAGATCATTATCGACAGGAAGACTGCGGTTGACGAATTGACTGTTCTTGTCGAGGTGTCCGAGTCCATATTTTTCGATCAGGTCAGGAAACAGAGGGATTTCATTGACCGGATCAAATCGAGACTTGCATCAGAGCTCGGCATATCTGTGGAAGTCAAACCTGTTGAGAAACAGACACTCGGGAGGTTTGAGGGAAAGGCAAAGAGGGTCATAGACAACAGGCCGCTGTGACATGAAAAAAATGATGAATAAAAATGTTTAAAAAAAATAGCGATTATGCTATTCTGTCCCATTATTTTAGACAAAGGAGGGTAGTATTATGAGGAGAAAGTGTTTCGCTGCAGTATTGCTGTTGTTGCTGGGGGGTATTTTTTTGGTTTCTGATGCATCTGCTGAAATGACCTTTAATTACGGTGCGTCAGAAAGGATCAGGCAGGAAATATGGGATAATGTGATCGACTTAAAAACACTGCCTCAATCAAATAGTCTTTACGACAGAAATTTTTTCCGCTTCAAGACGTCTCTCTGGGGCAGCGTAGACTTCAATAAGGACACCAGTGCATATCTCAAGCTTACCAGTGAAGTGTATCTCAACCTGGGGCCCTATAAGTATCCAAGCGACAAAAGGGGGCATTTCACGTCACTTGATGAAAATGAGATGGTTGTCGACAATCTGTATGTTAAGGCGAACAATGTTTTTGGTCTCCCGGTCGATCTGAAAATTGGAAGGCAGGATTTTCTGGGACCGGATATGTATGGAGAGGGATTTCTGATCGCTGACGGAAACCCGAATGACGGTTCGAGGACGTTCTATTTTAATGCGGCAAAGGCAAAATGGAAAATCAACGAGAATCATAATGTGGATTTCGTGTATATCACGAACCAGTTCCAGGACAGATATCTGCCGGCATGGCGCTCGGCCATTGAGAACAGCGCAACTTACTTGGACAAGAAGAGGATACTGAACACCTCTGACGAACAGGCTTTTGTCCTGTATGGCAGAGACAAACTCAGTGAAAACCTGAATCTTGAGCCGTATTATATTTTCAAGAAAGAGGAAAAGCATCCTATCGGACCTCCAACGCCTGATCTCGATCTGAATACCCTCGGAGCACGGGCGGTATATCAAATGGCTCCATGGACGATGGGAGGCGAATTTGCATACCAGTTCGGAGAATATGACGGGGGGAGAGACAGGGCCGGATACGGAGGATATATCTTTGGAAAGCGCAAGTTTGCGGATATGAAACTGAAACCCGAGCTTGAGCTCCGTTTTGTGTATCTGTCAGGCGATGATCCCGGCACTTCCAAAAACGAAAATTGGGACCCTCTGTTTTCAAGGAATCCTTACTGGAATGAGCTCCTTATCTATACCCAGATATTTGAAGTAATGACGGATTCTGCGGGGATTCCCGGTTACTGGACAAATCTCCAGCTGTACATGGCAAAAGTAAACATGGAACTGACACCGGACACAAAACTGGCGCTCTCGTATCAGTACTTCAGAGCAAACGAGCAGGCAAATCCTGTACCCAGTAGAAGGGCGATGTTCGACGATGGCTATGAGAGGGGACATCTGCCAACATTCTTTCTCACCCACAAATTCAATAAGAATATCGATGCATTTTTCCAGTATGAGTATTTTATTCCCGGTGATTTCTATGCCGACAGCGCGAAAAACGCCCAATTCCTGAGGTGGCAGCTCCAGTTCAAGATCTAAAGGAACACAGGGCAATTAGCCTCGTTGTACCAAGGGATGTGATAGTCACCTGCCGTGCAGGCAGGCTATCACATCCCTATATAATCCAGAGAGCCGCTTCAAAGATGTCTTTCGCAATCAAATCGGGCCTGGTCTTGAGTTCCCGAAAGTGCTTTTTGCCGTGACCTGTCAAAACATACACTGAACCGGCTCCCGCACCGCATGCCATTTCAACGTCGTGAGGATGATCTCCTATCACATAGGAACTGCGCAAGTCCAGTTTGTGTGTTTTTTCGGCGTTTTTTACGAAATATACACTGGGTTTTCTGCAAAAACAGTTTTCCTCTTTCCTGTGCGGGCAATAAAAAACTTCCCTTATATGGATGCCATGACTGTCAAGTACGCGGAGGTAGTGTGCATTGAATTCCAGGAAGATCTCCTCGGTGAAGGCATTCCCCCCGATTCCGGACTGGTTGGTGACGATGAAGAGGATGAAGCGTAGCTGCAGGATCTTTAAAGCCTCGATCGAACGGGGGATAAAGACTAACCTGTCCGGAGAAAACAGATCTCCTACGTCTTCATTGATCGTACCATCTCTGTCCAAAAATATCGCGCTATGCATCCCTGTACCTTGGTGCAAAATTCACCTTTATTCTGATTCCGGCGATTAGCCCCTCAGACGTTCGATAAACGTGAAACATTCAAGGCCGATGGCATTCTCATTTTTCCTCACAGGAAAAAACCTCTCTCTATGTTATATCTCCCTTGGATAACGGAGAGTGGCAACCATATCCTGAACCTCTTTCGGGGGTTCCTTGGTGAATTTTGAAGTGATATATGTGACGACAAAATTGATTGCCATTCCTATTGTACCAATCCCCTCGGGTGAAATGCCCCATAACCAGTTCTCGGGTTTGTTCATTTCCGGGCTGACAAATTTGAAATAGATGATGTATGCAGCGGTGAAGATTATGCCGCTCAGCATCCCTAAAATGGCTCCTTTCTTTGTTGTTTTCTTCCAGAAGATGCCCATGATGATGACGGGAAAGAACGAAGACGCTGCAAGCCCAAATGCAAAAGCGACTACCTGCGCAACAAATCCAGGTGGATGAATGCCCAGATATCCTGCTACAATAACCGCCAGCGCGGCTGCAATACGCGCCCATATCAGTTCCACCTTTTCGGAAGTCCTCGGTGCAATCACATTTTTTATGAGGTCGTGTGATATGGCCGAGGAAATTACGAGCAGCAGGCCGGCGGCTGTTAAAAGCGCAGCTGCCAACCCTCCCGCTGCTACCAATGCAATTACCCAGGCAGGAAGTTTGGCGATTTCAGGATTTGCCAGAACTATAATGTCATTGTCGATGTAAAGCTCATTTTTACTTTTCTCGACGGGTGTCGCATCTGTCTTAACCACTCTCTCTCCGTATTGGCCTATGACCGGTTTTCCCTGTGGATCTTTGACAAATTCCACCTTTCCCTTAAAGGCGCTCCCGGGTGCATACTGGATCTTCCCGTCACCATTTTTATCTTTCCAGGCAAACAGTCCTGTCTTTTCCCAGTTCTTAAACCAGCTGGGAGCTTCAGTATAGGTTTTGTTATTCAGGGTCTGGATCATATTGAGTCTGGCAAAGGAAGCAGCTGCCGGTGCGGTAGTGTACAGAATTGCGATAAAGAGCAGTGCCCATCCTGCTGATGCCCTTGCACCGCGAATTGTTGGGGTTGTGAAGAAGCGGATAACAATATGAGGCAACCCGGCTGTCCCTACCATGAGGACAAAGGTTATCATGAACACATCGATCATGCTTTTGGATCCACGTCCGGTATATGCAGGAAAGCCGAGTTCTTTTTGGATATTGTTCAGTTTGTCCAACAGATACCCGCTACCCGTATTCAGCAGGCTCATTCCGTTTTCACTGAGAGAGCTTCCGAATCCCATTTGCGGGACGGGATTTCCTGTGAGCATGATTGAGATGAATATGGCAGGAATCAGGTATGCGGTAATCAGAACGCAGTACTGTGCAACCTGCGTGTAGGTAATGCCCTTCATGCCGCCAAGAACGGCGTAGAAAAAAACAATGGCCATTCCGACCATCAGGTACATTGCACCGTCTCTTCCGAGGAATGAAATCATTCCCGCCATTGAAATGAACGAGGCAGCAGACATGAAGTCCGCGCCTGTTGCCATGCCGTTCAGCACGGGATGGACCTGTTTTGCAGCAACATAAAATTCACCTGCGACATGTCAAAAGATATGATTACTCTCACACCTGCCGGAGAGATTCTTTACAAACAGGCAAAACACGTTCTTGCTCACTATATAGACATTGAAAAACGGATTGCGAAAATAACAGGGACGATAAAAGGAGGAATAACTGTCGGTGCAAGCACAACAATAGGGAACTATGTTCTTCCCCGCATTATTACTGATTTCAAGCTGAGGTATCCAAGAATCAAGATCACCATGCTGGTAACAAATACGAAAAGAATAGAAGAACTCCTGTCTTCGCAATTGATTGATTTCGCTCTTGTTGAAGGAGAGATATCCAAGACGACTTTGAAGGCGGAGCCGATTATTTCTGACGAACTTGTTCCGATTGTATCGTCGTTTCATCCGTTGGCAAGAAAAAAGACGGTTTCAATCCTTGATATAACAAGAGAACCCTTTATTCTCAGAGAAGAAGGATCGGGGACAAGACAGAAAATAGAGGAATTCTTTGCGCTCTATGGTATTAATACGAACAATCTGTATGTCACTCTTACTCTGGGAAGCACCGAGTCTATAAAAAAAGCTGTTGAACGGGGGGCAGGTATGTCTGTTGTGTCCAAGTGGGCAGTGAGGAAAGAAATACAGGATGGAAAAATCCATGCGTTTTCACTAAGGGAAGGAAATATTGTAAGGGATTTTTCTCTTATTGTGTTTTCCAGAAAGAATCTTCCGGTCGCCACTGAGGAGTTCCTGCTGTTCGTGAAGAAGTACCCTCATGAAGACCTCTGATAATATCTTGACATCTGTTTGACGAATCTGTTAATAATATTCATGCATTCGTTCTGTTTCTCATATATTCTCTTTACCTTTTGGTGCGGCTTTTTCTTTAGGCCGTCTGCCTGAGGGAATGGTCGATTGTGAGAGATAGACGGAACTGACACAAAAGATCAACCAGGAGCCGAGGGTAGACGGAAAGTAACCCCGGCTTTTTTTATTGTATGTACAGAAATATAAGGGCCGGAAGAACTCTCCGGCCTTTTTGGTTTCCGGGCATGGAAAAGGAGAGGGCAAAATGATTATCGTGATGAAAACAGACGCAACAAAACGTGAGAGGGATGAGGTGATCAAGAAAGTCAGGGAATATGGTTACAAGCCCCATGTAATACATGGTACTACGAGAGATGTGATAGGCGCTGTAGGGGATGAGAGGGGAAAGGTGATTCTGCAGTCAATCGAGTTTATGCATGGAGTGGAGAGTGTTGTTCCGATACTCAAGCCCTACAAACTTGCATCGAGGGAAGTCAAGAAGGAGACGAGCGTCATCAGGATCAGTGACACTGTCAGCATAGGCGACAAAGAAATTGTAATCATGGCAGGACCGTGTGCAGTGGAAAGTGAGGAGCAGATCATCGAGGTGGCAGAAGCGGTGAAAAAGGCGGGTGCGAAGGTATTACGGGGGGGGGCTTTCAAACCGAGGACATCCCCCTATGCGTTTCAGGGTATGAAAGAAGCAGGCTTAAGACTGCTTGCAAAAGCCGGGAAGGAAACGGGATTGCCGATAATAACCGAAGTGGTGAATCCTGAAACAGCAGACCTTGTTGCAGAATATGCGGATATCCTCCAGATAGGAACAAGAAATGCCCAAAACTTTGAGCTTTTGAAAAAGCTTGGCCAGATCCAAAAGCCTGTGCTCTTAAAACGCGGGATGTCCATGACTGTTCAGGAACTGCTTATGAGCGCTGAATACATCCTGAGTGAAGGAAACCATTCAGTCATCCTGTGCGAGCGCGGAATCCGCACTTTTGAAACAGCAACCCGGAACACCCTTGATATCTCGGCAATACCTGTATTGAAGGAGAAAACCCATCTGCCGGTAGTTGTTGACCCGTCACATGCCACAGGGAATTATCGCTATGTGGAGCCAATGGCCTTTGCTGCAATTGCTGCGGGTGCGGACGGGCTTATCGTGGAAGTGCATACTGATCCGGAACATGCTTCTTCCGATGGTCCGCAATCGCTCAAACCAAAAAACTTTGCTGCGATGATGGCGAAACTGAGACTGTTTGCAGAGGTGTCTGAAAGAAGCCTGTAGCACCAAAAGGACGATCAGGTGCTATGCTATGTGTGGTACATTGAGAATGGGAAGAGAATAGAAATCTGTAATTAAGAATATGCGGATGCACGCGGAAAATTCCAAAAGAGCCATGCCTTTTCACTACGCATGGCTGATTCTTGCTGTCGGAACTCTTGTCGTCTTCGGTGCCCTTGGACTGGCAAGGTTTGGGTACACGATGGTGTTGCCTTCCATGCAGTCAGGGCTCGGTATGAATAACACTCAGGCCGGCGGTCTTGCAACTACCAATCTTGTCGGATACCTGGTATTGTCTGTTCTGGGAGGTGCCCTTGCAGCACGTTACGGACCAAGGGTTGTCATTACTACAGGGCTCAGTGTTGCTGCTGCAGGCATGCTGCTCACGGGCCTTGCGAACAGTTTTGGCACTGCTGCGGTATGGAGAACACTTACAGGCATAGGCAGTGGCGCCAGCAATGTGCCGGCCATGGGGCTGCTTGCAGCATGGTTTGTGAGGCATCGCCGTGGTCTGGCATCAGGCATCGGAGTCACGGGCTCTTCTTTCGCGTTGATTGTACTCGGTATTTTTGTGCCTCATGTGCTGAAGGTGTATGGCATGGATGGCTGGCGTTTATGCTGGTTTATTTTTGCGGGGATAACCCTGGGTCTGGCTGTCCTTGCGTTTACCGTCCTGCGCAATAAACCTTCAGATATCGGACTCTTTCCCATTGGAGCTGAAAAGGATAGTAAAACGGTTACCGTGAAGGGAAAAGAGCTCAACTGGGGAAAAGTGTATAAGTCAGGTGTTGTATGGCATTTGGGTCTGATTTATGTTGCATTCGGATTTTCCTATATTATTTATATGACGTTTTTTACCAAATACCTGATTGCCGAGGGTGGATACACCCAGGAGTCAGCAGGAAGGCTGTTCATGCTGATGGGGTGGCTAAGCCTCTTATGCGGACTGATCTGGGGATCGTTTTCGGATAAATTCGGACGAAAGGCAGCTCTTGTGATTGTCTATATCATACAGGCATCTTCTTTTGCACTGTTTGCAGTCTGGCCTTCTGCTCCGGGTTTTGTCCTGTCCGCTATCCTGTTCGGCATCTCGGCATGGAGTATCCCTGCAATTATGGCTGCAACATGCGGAGATCTGCTTGGTCCACGACTTGCGCCAGCCGGACTCGGATTTATTACGCTTTTTTTCGGGATTGGCCAAGCTGCCGGTCCGAGTGTCGCCGGCGTTATCGCGGATGCCAGCAATTCCTTATCCCCGGCGTTGCTGCTTGCCGCGGGAGTGGCGCTGTTGGGTGCAGCCGGTTCCCTGTTCCTCCGCAGCACTTCTCCTGAAGACAGCATTATTTCAGATTAGCCCGGGATGACGGTTCCTTTTGACCTGCTTGCTGGTGAACGGGGCAATCATGAAATGTGTGGGAGCTTGGTATGTCGGTTGGAAAGGTATAAGAGAAGTCAATCAGAAACAGGGAAGAAAAGCAAACAGGGCCCTCTATCAGGCAAAAGATGAAGGGCGCGACAGGGTTGTCGTGGTATCTGTTACAAAGGAAACCAGTTAGACCATGCAGTCCTCTCTCCACATGCAGTGCATCTGATCGCACATTCCTTTGGTCGCAGTTCCGAAGCAGTCGAAGTTCCCTTCTGACTTCTGTATTGCGCGGATCATGTTCGCCTTCTTCATATTTCCGACTTTAATTCCCTTTTCTTTCGCCATTCCCTTGATTTCTTTCAATGTCATGGTATATCTCCCTCAACGGAAAACATTAGTAAAAAAAACTTCCAATATGCTTCACCTTAGCACGTTGTCAGACTATATTCAAGCTGATGTCAACCGCCTTTGCAGAGTGGGTCAGTGCACCGACAGAAATCAGATCGACGCCGGCTTCCGCAATTCCTCTGACAGTATCGATTCCGACACCACCGGAGGCCTCCAGAATCACCCTTCCCGATGAAATCGTCACCGCCTCCCGTATGTGGCTGAGTGACATGTTATCAAGCATAACAACATCTGCTCCTGCTTCCAATGCTTCACGAAGTCCGTCGAGATTTTCAACTTCCACCTCGATCTTCAGGAGATGATGGCAGGCTTTTGCACGTCTGACTGCTTCGCCTATACTGCCCAGTGCTGTGATATGGTTGTCCTTAATGAGAATCCCGTCAAAAAGGCCGAATCGGTGGTTTACTCCTCCTCCTGTTCGCACTGCGTATTTTTCCATGAACCTCTGACACGGCGATGTCTTTCTGGTATCGGCGATCTTTACCTTCAGCCCCTTGATTTTCTCGACATACATACTGGTCAGGGTTGCTATACCCGAGAGTTTCTGGAGAATGTTCAGGCTGACCCTCTCTCCCCGGAGAATAACCCGGGTTTTTCCTGTCACTTCAGCAAGTATGTCACCTTGTCCTGCCCGGGCACCCTCATGGAAAAAAACCTGCACATCTGTTGATGGGTCGAGTATACGGAAGATCTCACTGACAAACGGGAACCCTGCGAGAACAAAGGGTTCTTTTGCAACGAAAAGGGCTTTTGATTCCTGTTCCTCAGGTATCAGAAGAGAAGCAGTGACATCGCTGTGACCGATATCTTCCTCAAGTGCACGATGCAGAAAACCAGTCACACTTGACGGAATATCCATCCTATTTCCTTCTGAAAAGCAGGGAAAAGAATCCCCAAAGACCTCCAAAGACCGCAGATAAGGCGATGGCAGAACGCCAGTCGAGCAGGGTGTTGACATTTCCTTCAATATTATTTGCAATCACGAGGAACGCGGAAGTATGCTCTGTTTTGATATCCTTTGCTGCCATGATTCCGACGGCTGACCTGTTTGAGCGTATTTCGTCGCGTGAAATCGCCAGGGGAACGCATGAAAAATTCACTGAAACATTATCCGCTGCGGTTACCCCGCTGATGCTCTGGTTGAGACTGACATCATTTCCTCTGAGTATTCCCGAGGCGCCCTGGGTAACTTCGATCTTTTCCCCGTCAATGCTCAGGGCTCCAACCTGCTGCAGTTCTATATGTCCGCCTTCGACCGCTCTGATAGTGCTCTGCTTGATGCTGATAAACTCTCCTTCGATGAAGTCGATATCACTTTTTTCCAGTTCTTTTTCTCTCTTATTTATCATCCTTCACCTCCGCTTCTCTGAGTATTCTTATGCTTTCGGTAATTTTGTCCTTCATGTGTATCATTTCTTCATATTTTGCTTTTTCCTTGTCGACAATCTCCCTTGGTGCCTTCTGGAGGAAATCGTCATTCAGGAGCTTTTTATTCAACGAAGCTATCGTTGATTCGATCTTAGCGCTGTCCTTGATAAGTCTATCGAGTTCTGCGTCAATATTCAAGACCCCCTTGAGCGGAACGAAGATCTCCATGGAACTTTTGACAGAGGTCGCAGATCCCGGGGGTTTTTGCATAGTGGTGCTTATTTCTATTCTGTCAAGCCTGGCAAGGCTTTTTATATATCCGATATTGTCTTTCAGGATCCTCTCGCAAGAAACGGAATAAGGCTTAATGGACGCATTCAGTTTGGTGGACGGTGTGATATTCAGTTCTCCCCTGATAGTCCGGATTCCAGTGATCGCTTCTATGATATGTGACATATCAGCCTCGGACCTGTGATCCGACCGTAATGCCCCCGGATAGGAGGATCTCATGATACTCTCTGCCGTCCTGTCTCCGGTATCTCCCTTCTCTGCTCTCCGAGGTTTGATTTTCTGCCAGACTTCTTCAGTGATATAGGGCATGAAGGGGTGAAGAAGCCTGAGACAAGTGTCGAGCGTATGGACAAGACACCATTTGACCCCTCTTTCCTTTTGCGGGTCCCGGAATTCGGTCTTGGCCATCTCGATATACCAGTCACAGAACTCGTGCCAAATAAACTGGTATATACTGCTTGATGCGTCATTGAACCGGTATTCTTCGAGCGCGGTGTTGACCTCATCTGCGGTTACCGCAAGCCTGCTCAGTATCCATTTGCTGGGAAGAGAAATGTTTAATTCGCTTTCCGGCATATGGTTGGCGCCGGAAGACTCTTCCGTATTCATCATGATG
The DNA here is from genome assembly GCA_040754395.1 of Nitrospirota bacterium. Taxonomy (NCBI): domain Bacteria; kingdom Pseudomonadati; phylum Nitrospirota; species Nitrospirota bacterium. The sequence continues at coordinate 88,481 of JBFMCL010000009.1, forward strand.
AATCTGGACGCATTCCAGAGTTTATTCACGAAATGCCGGTATCCTTCGACCCTTTCCTCTGAAAACTTAACGTCCCTGCCCTGTGCCGCGAAGGCAGCGAGAGTGAACCTGAAGGCATCCGTGCCATATCTGTCTATCATAATGAGCGGGTCCACAACATTGCCTTTTGACTTGGACATCTTCTGGCCTTTTATGTCCCTTACAAGTGCATGGATGTATACATCACGGAACGGTACATCTTCCATGAATTTCATTCCCATCATGATCATCCGTGCAACCCAGAAAAAGATTATGTCGAACCCGGTCACGAGGACGCTGGTGGGATAAAACGTTTTGAGATCATCGGTATTTTCGGGCCAGCCAAGTGTAGAGAATGGCCACAATGCCGACGAGAACCATGTATCAAGCACATCCTCGTCCTGTGAAAGAGAGTCTGCACCGCAGTACGGACAAAGACCGGGAGTCTCCATGGACACAATCATTCCGTTTTTCTCCCTGCATGTCTCATTCTGCATTTTCCCGCAGTACCATACAGGTATCCTGTGTCCCCACCAGATCTGGCGGGAAATGCACCAGTCCTTTATGTCGCCCATCCAGGCAAAGTAGGTGTTTTCCCATGACCTGGGTACTATGTTTATTGAACGTTCCCTGACCACCCTCATGGCTTCCGACGCCATTGGCTGGACGTTTACATACCATTGGGGCGTAGACAACGGCTCCGTGATGGTCTTGCAGCGGTAACAATGGCCGATTGCATATGTATGCCGGACTTCCTTTCCGATCAAACCAAGTTTTTTCAGGTCTGCAAGGACATGCTTTCTGCATTCATATCTGTCGAGGCCTGCATACCTGTCTCCTGCAGCGGGAGTCATTCTGCCGTCGTCCCCGATGACTTTGATGAATTCAAGTTGAGGGGTCTGTCTCCTTGCAATCGCTTCATCGCTGAAGTCGTGCGCAGGTGTCACTTTCACGGCGCCGGTTCCGAATGAAGGATCGACCGCATTATCGGAAATAATCGGAATTGTTCTGTCCGTCAGAGGCAGCCTGAGTTCCTTTCCAATAAGTTTCTTGTATCGGGTGTCTTTGGGATTGACCGCAACAGCCGTGTCGCCGAGCATCGTTTCAGGCCGTGTTGTCGCGACGATGACATATTTTCCTTCCTTGCCTGAAACGGGATATTTAATATGCGTCAGTTTTCCCTCGAACTCCTCATGTTCGACCTCGAGGTCTGAAAGCGCAGTATGGCAGCGCGGACACCAGTTAATGAGCCTGTTGTCTCTGTATATGAGGCCTTCCTCATAGAGTCTGACGAAAACCTGTCTGACAGCGTTTGAAAGGCCGTCATCGAGCGTAAAACGTTCCCGTGACCAGTCGCACGAGGCACCGAGTCTCTTGAGCTGATGGATGATCTTCCCCCCGTATTCGGCCTTCCATGTCCAAACCCGTTTGATAAAGGCTTCGCGCCCGAGTGTATGCCTGTCGAGCCCTTCAGATGTGAGTTGCTTTTCCACAACATTTTGCGTGGCGATTCCCGCATGGTCTGTGCCGGGCAACCAGAGAACCTTGTGCCCCAACATGCGTTTCCACCGGACAAGAATATCCTGGATAACGGTATTCAGCGCATGCCCCATATGCAGGGAGCCTGTAACATTTGGCGGGGGAATGACCAGAGAAAAAGCAGCACCGCGAGAGTCCGAATCGGGTGAAAAATACCCATGGGAAACCCAGTACTGGTACCACTTTTCCTCGATGCCCTGTGGATTGAAACCCTTGTCTAAAATTCTGACCTTATCCTCTCTATTTCCTTCGAAATCAACGTCTCTGCGAGGTCAGGTACGGTTTCCCATATGACTTTTTCAACTTCTTTTGTCAGGGATTCGAGTGAACCTTTCAGCATCTCTTTCAACATACGTTCTGCAAGGTCAGGTGCAACTTCCCAGAGTATCTTTTCGACAGAATCTTTCACTATGGGCATCATTGAGGAAAGAAGAACTTCTTTTATATCAATCGAGGATAAAGATGAAGATATCTTTGCATGAACAGCTTTTTCGAATACTGCCTTCAGCTCGTCGCCTGATGGAACGGAAACGTCTGCAACCGGAACCGCAAATTCTGCGGCTGCCGGTTTTTTGGTAAATGCCGGCTCTTCCGCAATATCTGCTTCAGAGATCGTTTCAGCCTCTTCTGCCAACTCGACAAATTCTTCGGTGCCTGCTTCCGTACCTTCTTCCGAAGGCCAGCCCTTGAATTCGTCGGCAGTTTCCGGTAGTTCTTCCATCGCCCAGAGGTCTTCCTCGAGAGTGGCTTCCTCAAAACCGACTGCCTCGGCCTCAACGATTCCTTCCATCTCATCCGGAGCACTGACTATTTCTACCCCGACCCCTTCAGATGCGGACAGAGCTGCGTGTATCTTGTTTACCAGTTCCTGAGATTCGAACGGTTTTACGATAAAATCGTCTGCATGAACCTGTTTTCCGAGCTCTTCGTCAATCGGCTCAAATGCTCCGGTGAGAAGTATCACAGGGATTCCTGACGTAGCAGGATTTTCCTTGATCTTTTCACAGAGCTGGTAACCGTTCATTTTCGGCATTTCTATGTCGGCAAGCACCACGTCAGGTTTGAATGAGCGAATAATAGCCAGCGCTTCTTCTCCGTTATTCACTGATCTTATCTCGAAATTCTCTTCAGCGAGAATGAGTTCAACAACCTTCTGGATGGTAATGCTGTCGTCTGCAAGCAATAGCTTATGTCCCAACTTACACCTCTCAGATATTATTGAAAAATTTTATTGCTAAGTGCCGAAAAAGTCAAGCGAATTCATAGCAGGCTCCTGTCATAAAGCTCCTTCCTGCGCATTCCGTAAGCCTCCGCGACCTTTTTGACGGCTTCCTTTCTCCCCATACCTTTCTTCATAAGTGCGCGGATTTCAGCGAGCGCATCGTCTGAAGACAAGGGATATTTTTCTGTGTTTCCTTCAAGAATGATCACAAATTCCCCCGCTATTGTGGCTTCGTGCAGTTCTGCGCTTATGTCAGTCAGCAAACCCCTGAACACGTGTTCGTGGAATTTGGTGATTTCTTTCACCAGCACCGCTTTTCTTCCGGCAAAAAACCCGGTCATGTCCGCAAGAGTATCAGTTATCCTGTGCGGCGCCTCATAGAAAATAAGTGTTCTTTTCTCAAGTTTCAGATCTTCCAGAGCCTTAAGGCGTTCCGTCTTTTTTGACGGAAGGAACCCGACGAATGTGAACTCGTCAGCAGGCAGACCGGATAATGATAATGCTGCAAGGAACGCTGAGGGACCGGGTATTGCGACAACGGGTATGCCTTCGCCAATAGCTTTCGCGATCAGGACAGTCCCGGGGTCTGATATTCCCGGTGTTCCGGAATCTGAGATGAGGGCAACAGATTTTCCGGCGAGAAGAATCCTTATGATCTCTTCTGATTTTGTCTTTTCCCTTTCGCCCCAGTAACTTGTCAACTGCTTTGCTATGCCATAATGCCTGAGGAGTTTGAGGGAATGCCGTGTGTCTTCAGCAGCTATCAGATCAGCTTCCTTCAGAATCCGCAGCGCCCTCAGGGTAATGTCTTCAAGATTCCCTATCGGCGTAGAGACGATGTAGAGGGTGCCTTTCACTCGATATTCAGCTGTTTCTTCAGGCGCCTGTCAGCCCTGACAATTTCATCCACATCGTCGCCGGTGAGGTCCCAGGTATATTTCCCGTCTGAAGTCCTTTTCAGTTTGATCTTTACCGGCTTTTTCGGCTTGATCTGCTGTATCTCGGGCTGTTTCCTGACCGTGGTAACTCTGGTATCGGCAGAAAGAGCGGGAATGGACAGACAGAGCAGCGCAAGCAACAGTATCGTACAGCTCAATATGCGGTTTCTCATCAGTATTTCAGTCCTTTCTCGGGTTTAAATCTTTTAATCGTTGCGGTTGCCCATCCTATTGCATAGGATTGCCCGCACTGGGGGCATATAAGGCAAATCCTTATCTTTGCCCGGAGTTTTTTGAAAAAGACGTGAAACCCTCTCTGGTAATCACATTCAGGACATACTCTGAACTCTTCCATTAATACCCCCTGTATTTGTTTGTTATCGGGAATCTTCTGTCCCTTCCGAATGCCCGCTGGGTTATTTTTATGCCCGGCGGGGACTGTCTTCTCTTGTACTCACTCCGGTCGATCATCCTGATAATGGTTTTTGCGCATTCGGGGTCGCAGCCGAGTGAAGATATCTCCGTAAAGTTTTTGTCATCTTCAATATATGCCTTCAGAACAGGATCGAGCACAGCATAGGGCGGAAGGGTATCAGTATCTTTCTGTCCGGGCCTGAGCTCGGCAGACGGTTCCTTCGAAAAAATCCTTTCGGGAATCACCGTTTCGCCTGCATGGGAATTTTTCCATCTGCACAGTTCGTAGACCATGGTTTTCGGTACGTCTTTTATAACTGCGAAACCGCCCGCCATATCACCATAAAGGGTTGCATACCCGACGCTCATCTCTGACTTATTGCCGGTTGTCAGGACAAGCCATCCGAATCTGTTTGAAAAGGCCATAAGGATGTTCCCCCGTATCCTTGCCTGGAGGTTTTCCTCTGTCACATCTCCCGGATTTTCGCTGAAATGCGTGTGGAGGGAGGTGAGGTAGTCCTGCAATATCGTATCTATCGGCATTTCCATGACCTTTATGCCCAGATTTGAGCAGAGCGCATAGACATCTTCCCTGCTCTCCTGCGAAGTATACGGAGAGGGCATGAAAAGACCCATCACGTTTTCCCTGCCGAGAGCATCTGTTGCAACAGAGGCAACAAGCGCGGAATCGATCCCGCCGCTCAGGCCGATGACGACTCCTGTAAAACCGTTTTTATTGACATAATCAGATGTGCCGAGGATAAGGGCCCGGTAGATTTCTTCGGATGGTTCCATGGCAGGGCGGTAAGGGGCGGGCAGACGGGGACGAATCTTTGCCCTTCTGCCGCCCGGTCGCTTTTTTGGCAAGAGGGCAATTTTTTCGTATGCGTGCGTATCCAGTTTGATGACTTCCTGCCTTCTCCGGGGATTATGAAGCCTGCTCATCATGATCCCCTCGAGGTCAAGGTCCATAATGATAAGGTCTTCTTCATATTGCTTTCCTCTCGCGATTACTGCACCGCTCTGGTCCAGGATCATGCTCTGTCCGTCAAAGACAAGCTCATCCTGACCTCCCACGGTATTCAGATAGGCAAGTATGACGATATTGTCGGAAGCCCTGGTAGACAGCATATCTTCCCTGAATTTCCCCTTGCCGATATGGTACGGTGATGCATTGATGTTGATGATTACTTCGGCACCGGCAAGTGCCTGAACCCGGGCAGGACCTTCAGGGTACCAGATATCCTCGCAGATATTGATACCAATACATGTATCCCCGATCTGGTAGACAGGAATTCTTGTGCCGGCCTGAAAATAGCGGTATTCATCAAAAACCCCGTAATTCGGCAGGTACATCTTGTGGTACACGTCGATGAGTTTTTTATTGCTGATGACGGCTGCAGCGTTATAGATGTCGTCTTTCCTGTCGACAAACCCAACAATCGCGGTTATTTCGCCGACATTTTTCTGTATCAGTTTCAGAGCATCAAGATTGTCATCAATAAACTGTGTTTTCAAAAGGAGGTCTTCAGGAGGGTAGCCTGTTACCGCCAGTTCGGGGAATGCGACTATTTCAGCGCCGGATTTCTGTGCGAGTTTTATATATGCAAGAATCTTCGCAACATTCCCTCCAAGATCTCCGACAGTAGGGTTAATCTGTGCAAGCGCGATCCTGAGTGATTTCATGTGCGTTTTACCATCCAGTCTTGTAGAATGACACGGGAAATTTCCGGAAAACTTGTGCATATTATAGCACTAGATAAAAAAATCAACAAAAAGGATTGTTGCCATATTGCGGTGAAAAAAGCAACAATAGGGAACTATGTTTTTCCTGCGACACTGCGTTTTCTCTCTGCTGTTTGTCTGCGGAATTTTCCTGCAGATTCTACATGCTGCAGACAGTGCAGTGCGGTCGGACGAAGCAGAGGTCTTTGCCGAAGAGTCATTAGCAAACCTTGCCCGGGAGGTTCTCAGGGTTTACCCTTCTGTCAGAAAAGATCTTGAAGAGACCTTTCACTGGAAAGTGGATTTCCGGCCGAAGATATTTCTGGTGAAGGACAGGGAGACCTTCAGGAAAATAACCGGCAGCGATCTTATTCTTGCCTTTGCGGTAGCTGACAGGAACCTTATCGCGTTTGACACCTCACGAATTCTTACCAGGCCGTTTACTCTGGAAACGACCCTCAAACACGAACTCTGCCACCTGATTTTGCACCGCCATATCGAAAAAGTGCGGTTGCCGCGGTGGCTGGATGAAGGAGTCTGCCAGTGGTCGACCGGCGGGATTGCAGAGATTATGATGGAAGACGGAGACAGATATCTCACTAAGGCAACGATATCTGACAGGCTGATAGAGATGAGGGCACTGGAGAGGTTTCCCATGGATGAACATTCGCTCATCCTTGCATATGAGGAAAGCAGGAGTTTTATGGAATATATCGTCGGTGAATACGGATCATCACGGTTATTAATGGTTCTCGCAGATATGAAAGAAGGACATCCGGTGGATGAGGCAGTGCAGAAAAACCTTTCACACAGTCTGTTCGAAGTCGAAAACCACTGGAAGGCACATCTGAAAAGAAAGCATACCTGGTTTTTGTATGTCAGCAACAACCTCTATGCGATACTATTCTTCCTTGCAGCTCTGGTGACTGTATACGGGTTTTTCCGGCTCATGAAAAAGAAAAGGGACTATAAGGACGAAGAAGAGGATGTACAGCCAACGACAAATGCCAAAAAGCACAGAGAAAAAACCGAAGCGCAATGAGTGTTCTGCGGTTTTCTTCCGCTGCATACTGCCCGGACGCTGACGATTACTGCCAAAAACCTTTGCCCTGAAGTGCAGGACTGGACGACCCTGTGAGGTTTGCATTATACTCATGGTATGCAGCAGTGAATGTCCTGAGCAGGTTTTGGGTGAGCATTCAACAGAAGGAGAGGGTGTGCAATGCTCAGAATAGCTGTTTTTGCATTATTGATAGCGGTTTTCGCCGGGTGCTACCCGCCCGCATACTATGACACATGGAATGCCCGCTCTGTTGAGCGTTATCTTGACTGGCACGATTCCTACTATCCGGACACCTACTACTATAATCCCTATTATGATGGTTATCCGTATGCCTATATCCCGTTTTCACTCTCGCTCTACTATTCCTACCACAAATCCTACTATGATCGTCCCTTTCACGGTCGCTATCCCCGGTGGTCGCCATATGACAGACACCGGTACAGGGGATGGTGGCGCAGGTAACGGGAAAATACGCCTCCTCCATGACCACGGAAGGAGAAGCTGAGAGGACTTTAAACTTCGTGTTACCCACAATAAAGGAACTTAAAAAAGGGGAACAGGAGTATTTTCTATGATGTATCTGTTTCTGAGGATAATGATCAATGCCCTGTCGATAGCGGTTGCGGTGAAAGTTCTGGACGGCATTGCCTTTTCAGGAGAATGGTGGAAGATGATTGTCATCGGTGCAGTCTTCGGGATAGTAAATTCTTTTATAAAGCCGATTGTTACTATCTTTGCATTTCCCCTGATCATCCTGACGCTCGGGTTGTTTACGCTCGTTGTCAATACCCTCATGCTGATGATCACTGCAAAATTGTCCGGTCCCCTGAACCTCGGACTTCAGATATACGGATTCTGGCCTGCCTTCTGGGGAGCCCTGATTATCAGCATTGTCAGTATGCTGCTCTCCTGGGTAACAGGCATCAAGAAAGTAAGGTATTACCGGCAGTAGACCTGCGGTTCTCATGCAATGCAATGATATTTGATATGATGTGGTGACTGCCGGGTGTCCTGCGTGTCGGCGATGAACAACCCGAAGTCCTTCATGCAGCCCCTGTTTTTTCACTCTCCGGCAGGACGTACTTGACAAGTTTCATCAAAAAGGTATCATTATTACCAGCCTAATAGTATATTGAGTGACAAGGAGCTGTAAATGGCAAACAGTCATCTGTTTGACTTTTTTGTCCAGCTGCATCTGACCGAGAGGTGTAATCTTCACTGCAGTCACTGCTATCAGACCGGCATGCACGTGGATGAAATGTCCGTTGAAGAGATCCGGGGGCTGATCCGTGAAGTTTCAGCTACGCTTCATACCTGGAAGGAACTGTATGGCGTAGAGTTTACCCCGAGCTTCAATGTGACAGGGGGCGAACCCTTTCTCAGGAATGATCTCCTCGATATCCTGTCCGAAATAGATTTCAGCGGGTTCGACATGTACCTGCTGACAAATGGAATACTTGTCAACAGAAAAAAGGCCGGAGCCCTGTTTTATCTGGGTGTGAAGGGGGTACAGGTAAGCATTGAAGGTCCTGAAAAAATACATGACACAATACGGGGCAAGCGGGCGTTTTCGCGTTCTCTCAATGGGGTGAGATGTCTTCTTGATGCAGGGCTGAATGTTACACTGAATGTTACACTTTCATCCCTGAATGCGGAGTATTTCGTGGATATGATCGAGCTTGCGACAGGAATCGGTGTACACAGAATCGGTTTTTCAAGGCTCGTTCCGTATGGCAGGGGAGCCGCGATGGTGCACAATACCCTGGAACGTGAGAGGGTGAAGGAACTTTATGGAGAGATCTTCACTCGTGATACCGGTTCACTTGAGATTGTGACAGGAGACCCTCTCGCTGCGCAGGTATTTCCGGCACACAGCAATAAAGACAGAGGGGACCTTCCTCTCGGGGGATGTGCCGCCGGGGTATCAGGGATAACTATTCTGCCTGACGGTACACTTGTGCCCTGCAGACGAATGTATATCCCGGTCGGAAACATACGCACGGATTCCTTCAGAACGGTATGGGCGGAATCAGGTGTTCTGGAAGCTCTGCGGGACAGGAGCAGATATAAGGGGAAATGTGGCAACTGCAAGAACTGGGCACATTGCAGGGGATGCAGGGCAATTGCCTATGCCTTTTCAAGGGCACGGGATGAAAATGATTTCCTTGCCGATGATCCCCAGTGCTTTATCACACAGCATTGATTCAAATCCAGCGATACGTATCTCACACGGGTGATCACAAGGTCATCGCAGGCACCTGGAAGGCGCGTGACAATAGTGTTTTGTTGCCTTCATGAAGGGGAGTGCCTCGTCGCTTCGCTCCTCGAAATGACAATCGTTATCGCTGGAGGTAAGATTGCACTTTGTTTTTCTGAAAATGCACGCCAACTCTGTATGTCCTGCTGTCTTTTTTTTCCTGCCAGATGACCGTGCAGTCTTTGGGAGCAGCAAAGATATTCATAAGCGTTATTTGCAGTTTTGTTCCCTTTTTTTGGGGAGAACTCGAGTAAAACGAAAGCCCTGAGTCGCTGATGTCGCAGGTAAGAGCCTTTTTTACAGTTCCGTCATGACGGGAATTGCGGTATAAAAGCGGCAGCACTATCCGCAGTCTGTAGTGTGTTCTCTTTTCCCTGATCATCGTTCGTCAAATACCGGAAGACTCTTCGCTGGAAAAGGTGATGTCCATGAACAGGCCGAGCATGCGTTGCCAGACATAATGAAGTTTTTCAGGCCCCCTTCCATATATTTCAAGATGCTGGTATTCATTAATAATAGAAAACCCTCCTCCTGTCAATCACCTGTTGGTTTGAGAGAATCAGGAAAAAGGTTTCCCTGAAATTGCAACTTTAGTTGTAATTTCACTCGCCTGCATTTCTTCTCCCCTGACAGCCGGACAGGCAAAAAGATAGTTTGCATTCTGCATGATTGTTTATTGTATAGTAGTTATTCATGAAAAAAGACATCACAGGAATTGTTGAAAAAGCTCTTGAGGCACTTGGTGTAGGAATAATTCCGCCTGTGGAAGTAGAGGTTCCCCCGCAGGAAACGATGGGAGACCTTGCGACTCCGGTGGCAATGACTCTTTCAAAGGTACTGAAAAAGCCACCGAGAAAAATCGCGGAAGACATGGTCAACGCTATGGAAACCGGTGGAGTCTTCGAAAAGATCGATATTGCAGGGCCGGGATTTCTGAACTTCACGTTCTCGAAACAGTATCTCTCCGGTGAGGTGAAAAAGCTGCTCGAATTGCAGGGCAGGTTTCTCCGGAGTGACATCGGCAAAGGGAAGAAGGTCCAGATTGAATTTGTCAGTGCGAACCCGACAGGTCCCCTGCATCTCGGCCATGGAAGAGGCGGGGCAACAGGGGAGGCGCTTGCAAACCTTTTGGGCGCCGCAGGGTTCAGGGTTGAACGCGAATACTACGTCAATGATGCCGGCAAGCAGGTGAGACTGCTCGGACTTTCTGTCTTTGCCCGGTATCAGCAGGTTCTCGGCATCGAGTATGCCTTCCCGGAGGAAGGATATAAAGGCGAATATGTCGAAGATATTGCAAAAGAGCTTATCAATGATTACGGCAACAGGTTCCTTCAGGCCAGTTTTGAAGAGGCAGCGGAGATCTTCATAGATTTTTCGTACAAGAAAATACTTTCCTCGATAGAGAATGATCTTCGGTCGTTTGGCATCACCTTTGATGTCTGGCAAAGTGAGAGAGAGCTTTTTGCCAGCGGTGAAGTGGAAAAGTCGATTGAAGACCTGAGATTACGGGGGTTGGTCTATGAAAAGGATGGGGCGACCTGGTTCAGGGCAGCCGATTTCGGTGATGAAAAGGACAGGGTTATCATCAAACAGGACGGGGAATATACCTATTTTACGTCTGATATCGCATACCACAGAAAAAAGATAGAAAAGAGATTCGATGAATTGATCAATATTTGGGGTGCCGACCACCACGGATACATTCCCAGGGTACACGCGGTAATCGAAGCGCTGGGATATCCGAAGGAAAAACTGAGGGTTCTGTTCGTGCAGATGGTATCATTGCTGAGGGGGGGAAAGCCCGTGCAGATGTCAAAGCGGGCAGGAGAATTCGTGACGCTCAGTGAGGTTATTGAGGAGGTCGGCGCTGATACCACGAAATTCATCTTCCTTACCAGGAGACCCGACAGCCATCTGGACTTTGATCTGGAAGTCGCAAAGGTGCAGTCATCCGAGAATCCCGTATTTTATGTCCAGTATGCGAATGCCCGGATCAACAGCATATTTGCCCATGCCAATGAGACGGGAGCGGATACGGATTCCCTCCATAACGCTGATCTGTCCCTCCTGACCGCTCAGGAAGAGAGCAGGATTGTCAAGAAAATCCTGATGTATCCGATTGTCTTTGAGGGTGCTGTGCTCTCGCATGAACCGCACAGAATCACCTATTATCTCCAGGAACTGTCCGGCATGTTCCACCCCTTTTACAACAAATACAGGATCGTGGGTGACGAACCAGAACTGACCAGGGCACGGCTTGCCCTGTGCGAGGCTGTTCGGATCGTCCTCATGGAGGGCCTTGGCATACTCGGCATAAGCGCGCCCCACAAGATGTGATTGACTTTATAATATGGATACTGGTATAAATTAACACGTATGATTCCAAAGACTGATAAGATATGGATGGACGGGAAGTTTGTGGACTGGGATAAGGCCCACGTGCATGTCCTGACCCATACCCTGCATTACGGTCTCGGGGTATTTGAAGGGATACGGTGTTATGAGACGAAAAAAGGCCCTGCCGTTTTCAGGCTGAACGAGCATGTGGACCGGCTTTTCAGTTCCGCACATATCTTTCTCATGGAAATTCCGTATACGCCGAAACAGATACGGGATGCAGTTATCGAAACGATACAGGTCAATAAGATCAGGGAATGCTATATCAGGCCGCTCGCATACATCGGGTATGGCGCAATGGGGTTGTATCCCAGGGGGAACCCTGTCCACGTATCAATCGCGGTCTGGTCGTGGGGAGCGTATCTGGGAGACAAGGGGCTTAAAGAGGGAATAAGGATCAAGACATCGTCATTCATCAGGAATCATGTGAATGCGAACATGACGAGAGGCAAGGTATGCGGCTACTACGTAAATTCCCAGCTTGCCAAAAAGGAAGCGATATCTTGCGGATATGATGAAGCGCTGCTGCTTGACACCGAAGGGTATGTCTCCGAAGGCAGCGGCGAAAATATCTTTATCGTGAGGAATGGTGTGTTGAAGACTACCCCGCTGACTTCGATCCTGGAGGGCATTACAAGAAACAGCATCCTGCAGATCGCACGGGAGCAGAAGATAAAGGTTGTGGAGGAAAGGTTCACGCGGGATGAGCTGTATATCGCGGACGAGGCGTTTTTCACCGGCACCGCAGCAGAGGTTACGCCCATACGGGAGGCAGACGGACGGGTGATCGGCGAGGGAAGGCCGGGGAAAATAACGAAAAAACTTCAGTCTATCTTTTTTGATATAGTCAAGGGAAAGAACGGCACGTTCGCATCGTGGCTGACAAAAGTCTGAACTGAAGGAGGGCAGGACACTCGTCCGCCCTCCTCTGTCATTACTTCTTTTCCTCTGCAGGTGTTTCTGCCGTGACTTCTTCTGTTTTCGGTGCTTCTTCGGTTTGCTTCATATGGCATTTGCCGCAGTCAGCCTCTGCAGTCTGTGAAAAAGCCTTCTGGCCGTCATGGCATTTGCCGCAGTAATCTGGCTTCTCATGATCTTCCCTGGTCATCTTGAAGGCGCCTTTTTTCATGCCGAATGGCTTTGGATGGCAGTCAGCGCATTTCATCCCCTGCTTGGGACCATGCGTATCGCCATTGAATAGCACCTTTCCGGCATCTCCTCCGGCATATTCGACCGACTTGCCTGGTCCGACAGCAATGGCGCTCCCGACGAAAGCGACTGCTACCAGCACACTGAGGATTATCTTCGCGAATTTCATTCCCATCACCTCCTTTCGTCGATATGTCAATCCGGTCTGTCATGCACTGAGTCCTGTGCTGCGCGCATGTGTTTCCCGCAATGCCTGACAGTTTTTCCTGTCCGAAAAATGATTATTCCCTTTTTTTAGAAAAAACTATATAAATATACTTTAGAAGTCTTTTTTGAATGTTGTCAAGGAATTTCAACTGCGCTGATCAGGCATTGCGGTTTCTTGAATTATCACTTTCATTGATGTAATATTAATGTGTAATATGAAAAAAATAATCCGGAAGGTAATACTGCCCGCAGGCGGGCTTGGGACACGATTTCTTCCCGCAACGAAGGCCTCACCGAAAGAGATGCTGCCGATCGTTGACAAACCTATGATACAGTATGCAATCGAAGAGGCTAGTGCCTGTGGAATAGAAGAGTTCATTATTATCACCGGCAAATATAAAAGGGCAATCGAAGACCATTTCGATTCCGCATATGAGCTCGAGGAAAGCCTGAAAAAGACCGGGAAAAAAAGGCAGCTTGAGGAGATCAACAGGCTGAACAAGCTCAATTTTGCATACATACGGCAGAAAGCAGCCCTCGGACTGGGACATGCCATCTCCTGTGCCAAACCTTTTGTGAAGGATGAACCGTTTGCGGTCATATTAAGTGATGACATTATCGATCCGGAGGATTGCCTGCTCAGGGACATGATACACCTCTACAGGGAGTTCGACTCGCCCATCCTGGCACTGCAGAAGGTTCCGGCATCAGAGGTGAACAAATACGGTATAGTGGACGGAAAAAAGGAAAGAGATAATGTGTTCAGAATCGACAGCCTTGTGGAAAAACCGGCATTGAACGATGCTCCTTCTGATATGGCAATAATCGGGAGATATATCCTGACACCTGACATCTTCGATATACTCGAGGGTGTGAGTCCCGGAAAAGGAGGAGAAGTTCAGCTGACTGACGCACTTTTTGCGCTGCTGAAAAAGCGGCAGATATACGGATATCTCTTTACGGGAAAAAGATACGACGCGGGTGACAAACTGGGCTATCTGAAAGCGACAGTTGATCTGGCGTTGCGAAACCATACGGTCTCCGAACAGTTCAGGGACTATATTATCCAGGTAGCTGCAGCAATAAAAAAATAAGATTGAGGGGTTACGATGGTTGATGTGCTGGATGCGGAACAGAAGGTCGATAAGGAGATAGAAATCCCGGAAAGTTTGCCGGTGCTTCCGGTACGGGATATTGTGGTGTTTCCTTATATGATACTTCCCCTGTTTGTGGGAAGAGACATCTCGATAAAGGCTATTGAATCTTCACTGAGTTCAAACAGGATGGTACTTCTCCTGACACAGAAGGATCTAAACATAGAAAATCCCACGCCGGAGGATCTTTTCACTGTCGGCACGGTCGCCCTTGTCATGAGAATGCTGAAACTCCCTGACGGCAGGGTGAAGATACTTGTGCAAGGCATGACCAAGGCGAGGGCGCTGGAGTTTTCCCAGACTGATCCTTTTTTTACCGCGACTGTGGAAAAGATTGAGGATGACAAACAGGAGAAGCTGACCATTGAAGATGAAGCACAGATCAGGAATGTGAAAAGCCAGCTTGAGAAGGTCGTATCGCTGGGAAAATCCATTTTGCCTGATATCATGGGAGTAGTCGAAAATATCGACGAGCCGGGAAGACTTGCAGACCTGATAGCGTCGAATATCGGTCTGAAGGCAGAGCAGTCACAGGAAATGCTGGAAATCAAAGACCCGATGGTCAGGCTGAAAAGAATGAGTGAAATACTGTCAAGGGAGATCGAACTCCTGACGGTCCAGCAGAAAATACAGTCCGAGGCAAGGGGAGAGATTGACAAGACCCAGCGCGAGTATTTCCTGAGGGAGCAGCTTAAGGCAATACAGAAAGAACTCGGAGACATCGATGAAAGGGCGGAAGAGATAAGGGAATTCAGAAAAAAGATCGAAGAAGCAAAAATGCCGGAAAAGGTTCTGAAGGAAGCTGAAAAGCAGTTAAAGCGGCTTGAGAAGATGCATCCGGACAGTGCCGAAGCTGCAACGGTCAGAACATACCTCGACTGGCTGGTAGAAATACCATGGGCCAAATCAACAAAGGATAACCTTGATATCAAGGCCGCGGAGAAGGTGCTGAATGAGGACCACTATGATCTTGAGAAGGTGAAGGAGCGTATTCTGGAATACCTCAGTGTCAGAAAGCTAAAGGAGAAAATGAAGGGCCCGATCCTCAGCTTCATCGGCCCTCCCGGTGTCGGCAAGACATCCCTGGGCAAATCCATCGCAAGGACATTGGGAAGGGAATTTGTACGGATATCTCTCGGGGGAGTAAGGGACGAGGCAGAAATAAGAGGCCACAGGAGAACCTACGTCGGTGCGCTTCCCGGAAGGATAATCCAGGGCATTAAGACCGCAGGGACAAACAATCCTGTTTTTATGCTTGACGAGATTGACAAGATAGGCATGGACTTCAGGGGGGACCCTTCATCAGCGCTTCTTGAAGTGCTGGACCCCGAGCAGAACAATACATTTGCTGACCATTATCTCGCCGTTCCGTTTGACCTGTCCAACGTCATGTTTATCACAACCGGCAATCTTGTTGATACCATACCGGGCCCTCTCCGTGACAGGATGGAGATCATCTATCTGTCCGGGTATACGACGGAGGAAAAGCTTGGCATCGCAAAGAACTATCTGATTCCGAAACAGCTTGAAGAACATGGTATCAGCAACAAGATCCTGAGAATAACCGATCCCGGGCTTTTCGGCCTTATTTCCCAGTATACAAGGGAAGCGGGGGTGAGAAATCTCGAGCGGCAAATTGCGAACCTCTGCAGAAAAGTGGCAAAGAAGATCGCTGAGGGAAAAGACAAGATCTTTGTGATAAGCGCACAGAACATTCACCGGTACCTCGGGGTACCCAAGTACCTGCCCGAGGAGGAAATCGCAAACGACGAGGTCGGTGTCGCTACAGGGCTTGCATGGACAGAGACAGGCGGGGACATTATTTACGTCGAGGCGACAACCATGAAGGGAAAAGGGCAGCTTACTCTGACAGGACAGCTCGGTGACA
Organism: Nitrospirota bacterium; assembly: GCA_040754395.1. Taxonomy (NCBI): domain Bacteria; kingdom Pseudomonadati; phylum Nitrospirota; species Nitrospirota bacterium. Next base: position 104,452 of record JBFMCL010000009.1, read on the forward strand.
TCATGAAGGAATCTGCCCAGGCTGCCCTGAGTTATGTAAAATCGAGGGCAAGAAAACTCGGAATCAAAGAGGATATCTTTTCGAGGACTGACCTTCATATCCATGTTCCTGCCGGTGCCATTCCGAAGGACGGACCTTCAGCAGGCATCACCATGGGGACTTCAATAGCATCAGCACTTACAGGAAGAGCGGTGAGCAAGAACATCGCAATGACCGGAGAAGTCACGCTTCGCGGAAGGGTTCTTCCCATAGGAGGATTGAAAGAGAAGGCGCTTGCTGCGAAGAGAATGGGAATCAACAGAGTCATCATCCCGAAGAGGAACAAAAAGGATCTCGAAGACATTCCCAAATACATCAAGAAGGACATGGAGTTCATATTTGTTGAGACCATGGATGAAGTGCTGAAGGCTGCCTTAAAGAATAGCGGCAAAAAAGCACGAAAAAATCTTCCGGCACATAACGCCCGTCAGCTTAAAAAAGGCCGTCGATGATGGCTGCCGGACAGATGCGAATAGTCCTGCAACCGTGATTCCTGGCAGTTTCTCACGGGACGGAGAGGGGTAACGTGCTCTATCCCGAACACTACCTGTTCCCATGGCACCAATTACTGGCTGAATCCTGCAATGGTGGCTTGCCGGGGTATGACGGCAGAGGAAAACAATGTCTGCGAAGGGGGTATTCCCCGGGTATGCAGCAAAATATGACACACTTTACCCGCAGCAAAGAGTGATATGAAGATCTCGGAAATCGGCGAGATTCTCCTTTTGGAACAGATCAGGAAGATGTTTTCGGAAAAATCCGGCAGGGTCCTAATCGGGATCGGAGATGACGCCGCAGCAGTCAGGCCGGTCAGTGAGACGCTTCTCGCGACTACCGACATGATGGTCGAAAAGGTGCATTTCGATCTCCGGTTCATCACACCTTATCAGCTGGGGTTTAAATTGCTGTCCGTGAATGTCAGTGATATTTATGCAATGGGAGGAACACCTTTTTCGTGTCTCCTCAATCTTGCGGTAAACAGAAATATCCCGCAGGAATTTCTTGATATGTTTTTTGAAGGAATCAGAGATGCCTGCACCTTGTACAGAGTGACGGTCATCGGAGGCGATCTCTCGGCGTCTGTGAGGGACATGTGCCTTTCAGCTACGGTCTTGGGGCATGCGAAGAAGTGTATACGGCGCTCAGGGGCACGGGCAGGCGACCGGATTTATGTCACCGGGGATCTCGGGGATTCCGCCTGCGGCCTGGAACTGCTGAAAAGGGCAAATACGCACGTGCCTCTGTCTCTGAAAAGGGTTAATGTCAGAGATCATCGCGTTTTACCCATGAAATTAAGTGGTAAGGGGAAGGGCGGAGGTCTGCGCGCAGCGCTTCAGGACGCCAAGGCTGCCTTTCTCCGTCTCGGGTGCGCATGGAAAGACGTTCAGCCCCTCGTTACCCGGCATCTTCTGCCTGAGGCAAGGACCCCGGAACCCATTGCCGGAAAGGCAACTGCGCTCATTGATGTCAGCGACGGGCTCCTGATCGATTTAACGAGGATTTGCCATGAGAGCCGCACCGGGGCCAGAATATATCGTGACAGGATTCCGCTGTCACAAGAACTGAGAACGGTTTCGGCGCGTCTCGGGATGTCTCCGGAAAAACTCGCGCTATCAGGCGGCGAGGATTATGAGCTCCTTTTCACTGTGCCGAAAGGAACAAGGGTAAAGGCACACTATATCGGAGATGTTGTACAATCTGGTATGGTAATGGTGGATAGAGAAGGGCGGGAAAAACCGTTTATTTCTGAAGGCTATCAGCATTTCAGGAAGAAGAAAACAAGAGCATGAATAAATATCAGAAAATTGCCCTGTTAATAGGGGCTATTATCCTCATATTGCTTTTCGGAAAAACAATTACCCAGGTTGGGTTGAGAACCATCGGTTCGCTTGGTGCGATGGCGGGCAAATTCATTATTCTCATCATTGCGATAGTGCTTATCGTTTCTTTCCTGAAAAAGGCAGGAAAAAAGAAATAGCCCTGCGCGCGGTTGAGGGTTCAGCCGAAAACACGACAAAAATGTATTGACTTCCCTTTATTTCCGGTGATAAGGTAGTCCGTGAGGACAAAAAGATGCCGAATTTAAGACTCCTCCACCCGGTATTCACTCTTGATAACCAGGTATTGTTTGCCCCAGGCACCGTTCTCACAAGAAACACCCTTGATGACGCACTCTCCTCATTCAGGCGCATTCCCTATAAAACCTGTTCACTTCTTGGCTTCAGTACGGTAAAGGAAGACCTCCTGAATTTTCTGAGCATCCCTCCGTATGTGACCATCTTCTTTGACCAGAGGCAGATTGATGAGCTGATGAACCTGCTTGACACGATTAATCTCCCTGTGCCTGTTCTCGAAACGATCGAGTATGTCAAGCAGAATGACTTCCAGACGTACTGTCATATCCTCATAGTATTTGCGCTGTCTACCCTGCTGACGAAGCTTCTTCTGTCAGACACCCAGAAAAGGATCAGGGTGGCAGCAACCGGTCCCACCCATGATATCGGCAAGATCTGCGTGCCCCTGTCTGTGCTGCAAAAAACCACCCCGCTGACGAAAAAGGAAAAGGCGCTCCTTGAGCACCATACCATTGCAGGGTATGTGCTGCTTTCCCATTACTCCAACAACAGCAGGCGTCTGGTCTGCAAGGTGGCGCTGGAGCATCATGAAAGGGAAGACGGTTCAGGATATCCCCGGGGAATTATGATGAAGGATATCTTAGTGGAGATTATTACTGTCAGCGACATCTACGATGCCCTGATTGCACCCCGTCCTTACCGTTCTTCCGCGTATGACAACCGGACTGCGCTCGAGGAAATAACCCGGATGGCGGAAGAAAAGAAACTTCGATGGGATGTCGTGAAGGCCCTGATCTCGGTTAACCGGGAATCAAAGCCGAATCACACCAAAATTACCATATCAGGCGAAAAAAGGGGAACACCGCCTCTCCATAATGTTCATGGTATCACTTCGGATGCATGAAGCCTGCCCCTGATTCACAAAATATGCATTAATCCGCGTAGACAGACTTATTGTGCAGAATGCCTCCGCCTTTATCTGTTGCTATTACCCTGAGGAACGCAGCTTCGCCGGGCCCGTTCTGTGCAACGTTTATCTGGCTTACCAGAGATACGCTGGCAGCGCCCGCAGCAAACAAGCTGACATTCGGATCCCACGGAGACATCTCCTTATGTAGAGTCTGTCTCGCGAGAACAAACTGGTTGTCGAGCGTACCGGCGAGAAAAAGGGAAAAAAGCTGACTGTTGTTCATGTCCGCATTGTCGATTAATCCGTCTCCGTTTGAGTCAACTTCCCTGAAAGCACCGGATAACCCGGTGTTTCCCTTGAAAGCACCATTAAGCCATGCCTGGAGTTCCGGCTCGATTGCTGCCGATGCCCTGAGAACAGCACCTCTTTTCAGGCGATCCTGCATTCCGAGATATGCGGGCATGGCTAATGCGACAATAATACCGATAACCGCAAATACGATGAGGAGTTCAAGAAGCGCAAAGCCTTTCATATCTGAAAATCTCTTTGTCGCGGTACTCATCTGAAGACCAAATAAAGAATGCATGATAGAATGATACCAAAAAAAAACGAAAAAGGGGGATGCTCAGTGACATTTTTATCGATACACTGAAGTAGGGCTTGGAACGGAATCTTTCCGGAAAGAATCCATATATATTTTGCTTTTTTGGCGGGAATTATATACAATTTTCTGTATAAGTCTCACATTTTATAGGGATAAACAAGCGTGCCATACGATTGCATGGCACGGAAAGGAACGGGATGGAAGAAAATAGTCGGCAGGATACGCTGAAAAAATATCTCACTCTCATATCTGTAATCAACAGTATGGAAAACCGCCTGCGGTGGACGGAACTCGTTCTTCTGACCCTGAACGTGCTTATCTTTATGTTTTCATTCCATTATATTTCAACATTCATGCAGACGAAAAGATTGTTAATCACGCCCCTTGAACTGTCTTTTATATTAGTCATTCTCGTGATCGGCATGTTTATCTGCTCATATTGGGCATCCTCGTCCCTCAGACTGCATCTCAAACTCAAGCTGCACTTTTTTCATCTGAGATTCCTTGAGAGACAGCTTGATGATGCCGGAGAGTTCATATTCTCTGATGAAGCAATCTTTTTCAACCCGTCACTGGGAAGTCTTGAAAGCGCGGATAAGAAGGAAAACGTTACATATCCAACTGAAGGTCTCACACGAATGGACGGGTTCATCGGTGCCGCAAAGCCAAACTTCTTTTCATGGCTGATTCCCAGCATCTTCTTCGTTCTTTACTGGTCAATATTTATCTGGATATCGATAAAATTTTCATTTTCTGCTGTCGGATAACAGACACAGGACCCCACGCGAATATGCTGCAAATAGATTGTGCTTCTGCGCAATACATCATTGAACAATCTGAAAGGAAGGGAGCCGCTCTTTCGTTACACTGATATGCCGCTGGACATCAACAGTTTTTCAGCCTCTGTGCTGTTGAGCGGATGCGAGAAGAAATACCCCTGGACATACTGACATTTCAGCGCCTTCAGGAGGGGAAGTTGCTCCCCTTTTTCGACTCCCTCCGCGATAATTTCCATTTTCAGGTTATGCGCAAGATTCACAATTGCGCTGACAATCTCTGAATCCTGCCCCTGTTCACCTATCCTGTGGATAAAGGAGCGGTCAATCTTCAGAGCGCTCACAGGAAACTGCTGGATGTAGCTCAGGGACGAATAGCCGGTTCCGAAATCGTCGATATGAATCTTGACATTCATTGACTTCAGGAGCGAAAGCACGGATGATATCTTCGGGTCCTCCATGAGAAAGCTTTCCGTGATCTCGAGCTTGAGGCACCCCGGCTGCAGGCCGGAACTTTCCAGCACGTATTTGATGTGCGGGATAAAGTCCGGATGCGAAAGCTGCTTGCTTGACACGTTCACGCTGATGGTGAGCGGAGGTGATGAGGGGAACTGATCCTGCCATTTCCGTATCTGCCGGCAGGATTCCTCAAGCACCCAGTTGCCGATGGGAATGATAAGCCCTGTTTCTTCGGCCAGCGGGATGAATTCCGGCGAGGGGATGAAGCCGTGTTTTGCATGATACCAGCGCAGAAGCGCCTCGAATCCGAATATCCTGCCGGTTTCCAGGGACACAATGGGCTGATAGTAAATGAGGAAATCCCTGTTATTGATCGCGTGACGCAGGTCGGTTTCGAGCTGAAGGCTGCTCAGGACATCCCTGCGCATGGCTTCATCAAATATCATGTGGCATCCGCGACCGTGAAACTTGGCTTTGTACATCGCGATATCCGAATCCCGCACGATATCTTCCGCCCGGTTGTAAGGGTCACTGACGGCAATGCCGATACTTACGGTCACAAACACCTGACTGTCATGGATATCAAATGGCAGGGACATATCCTGGTGAATCCTCTCGGCGACAAGTCGCGCAAAATCCGCGTTGCCGATATCATCCAGCAGAATGGCAAACTCGTCACCGCCGAAACGGGCAAATGTATCACCTTCCCGGAGGTTCGTGTTCAGTCTCCCCGCCACTTCTGCAAGCAGCTGATTGCCGAACAGATGCCCGAAGCTGTCGTTGATGTTCTTGAACCTGTCAAGGTCCATAAACAGCACGGCGAACCGGTAATCCCTGTGGCGCTTTTTGCGGGCAAACGAGACCGTAAGGCGGTCCATGAACAACGCGCGGTTTGGCAGTCCTGTTAGCCTGTCATGAAACGCGTCGAAAATCAGCTGCTCCTCCATGTCTTTCCTGTCAGTAATATCGGTCTGAGAACCTGCCATCCGGACAGGCGTTCCCTCATCGTCCCTCACCGCGATGCCGCGGCAGAGCATCCAGCGGTAAGTACCGTCCTTGTGCTTCATGCGGAAATCCTTTTCCAGGTGGCCACGGGGTTCTTTCAGGTGTGAAGAAAACTCATTCCGCAGATTCCCGATGTCATCGGGGTGTACATGCCTGAACCAGTCATCGGGGCTGTTGCCGAGTTCGTCATCCTGATACCCGATCATGGTTTTCCAGCGGGGGGAGAAGTATATCTGATCAGTTTTGAGGTCCCAGTCCCAGAGCCCGTCGTTTGCACCCTGCGCGGCCAATGCGTATCGTTCTTCACTCTCCCTGAGTTCCCTTGTCCTCTTTTCAATCACTCTCCGGTATTCGAGCAAACGCATGATGGTATAGAGCAGAATGACAAGACTTACGAGCAGCAGCGGAAAAGAGATTGCCCTGATCTCAAGCATCGTCTCCGCGATATCAGGAGAAGCCATTGCGTCTGCCTGAAGTATCAGGAAAAAAAAGGTTGCCAATAGACTATGCAACATGTGCCTGACCATATGCCGGGTTGCGTTCTGCCTGCACCTTTGTATGCATAAATGGCTGCAATAGCTCTGCATAACCTACACTGTGGTATGGTGTTCCTGTACTGCTGAAGAGGTTTTTGCACGTGAGGCAATCTGTTCCTGCAGAAGCCTGAGAAAATGGCTGAACAGTGTTCCCTTTTCGGTAAGTGCAACTCCCAGGCCGTACTTCCGTGAGGTGTCAGGCATGAGCACTTTCCTTTTTACGATACCTTTCAAGAAAGAGACAGAGTTATCCGGCATGAATATTTCCAGCTCAATGTGCGTTCCTGCCGGGAAATCCCTGTTGCACTGCAAAAAAACGCCATTTACCGATACGTCAATCAGCAAACCCCATGAGGTCAGTGTCTCAGATTTGAGCCTGACATAGAGTTTTGTCTGGAACCGAATATCCCTTCTCTTTTCCATCACAGCTCCCCTTGTCTGCTGGAAAGTATACTCATAGTTTATCGGTTATGCACCGCAAGTCAATCCTACCTGTGTAGGGTGTCGCTGTTACTGAACTCGTGAGGAATAACCAGGGCCATGATAGAATCTCGGAATTATGTTTATTGAGATGCACCGATGCATTGACAGAGGGAAGTTTTTTGATAGTGTCGATGCTAAAACTGTTATCGTGACTCGGAAAGTGAGTGTAACATGAGGCACGGCATTCAGGGAAAGGCGATGCAGCAGAAATTCGTTCTCATTGTAGAAGATGACGAGATGATCATGAATATGATCACCGATGCGCTTTCCAGGGATTACGCAATCCTGAGAGCCTCTTCATGTGCAGAGGCAAGAAATC